>NZ_CAXUNQ010000002.1:11457-12952 GCF_964252615.1 uncultured Bradyrhizobium sp. | reverse complement strand
GCCGTAGTTGCTGCCGGTCAGGAAGTAGTTGTTGCCGGTGCCGAGCCAGGTGAACGTCAGCGGCAATCCATGGCCGGCGTCCGGTTTTCCGAGATCCAGGGTCGTTCCGTCGCTGAATTTGAGCTGGGCAAGCGAACTCGAAACACCCCACGCATTGATGGTCAAGGCACCCTGCACGGTGATGCTGTCGGTGCTTCCGCGAAGCTTGACGATCAGGTCGGTGCCGCTCGACTGCAAGATGACGTCGCTTGCCGAGATTCCCGCCGCCATCCGCAGTGAGGTCACGCTCTGGGCGAAGGTGACCTGGCCGTCGCCGCGGCCGAACATGTATCCGCCGCCGTTCGCAGCCAGGATGTCCAGAATCTGCGCCTGACTCCAGCTGACGCCGTCGGAGAACTGTACCGACAGCATCGCTCCGCCGGAGAATTCCCGCTGCACCGTTACCGTCTTGCCGGTGAGATTGTTGATGATGACGAGGTCGGCGCCATTGTTGGCGACCCGTCTCGACAGGCTCACATCGGTGGACACAATGTCGCTGAATTGCAGCCGCGAAACGAAATTGCCGGGATCGGCAATGACGTCGTTGCCGCCCGCCGAACTGTAGACATAGGTGTCCGCCCCGCCCCGGCCGTTGAGGAATCTGTCGCCGAGCCCCGCCACCAGCGTATCGGCGACGTTGAAACCGAGGATGTCACCACTGCCGGCATTGATCGCCTGGGTCAGCAGCATTGCGCGAAGGTCGGCTTGGGACCAGACCGTGCCGTTGTCGAAGGCGACACGCTCGACACCCTGGCTGAACCAGTCGTCGAGCTCGTCCTTGAGCAGGATCGATCCGCCATTGCCGGCACCCGGTGCGGTCTCTGCGACGACCAGCGTCAGGTCATTGAGGTTGCGCACAAAGCTGACCGACGCCGGGTCGATGTTCTGCAGCCTCAGCGTATCGAACGTCGTGAAATTGCCGGCAGTACCCTCGATAATGGTATCGTTGCCGTCGCCGCGTGCATAAATGTAGGTGTCGTCTCCGGCTACACCGCTCAGTGTATCGTTGCCGGGGCCGCCGGTCAGGATGTCGTTGGTGTTGAATCCGGTAATGGTGTCGTTGCCCCGGGTCGACGCCTGGGCGAGCGTCTTCACCCGCAAGTCGGCCTGGGTCCAGATCGTACCGTCGGCGAACACGATCCTTTCCACGCCCGTGCTGAAGAAGTCGTCAAGCTCCGACTTGAGCAGGATCGAACCGCCGTTGCCGGCGCCGGGCGCGGTTTCCGCAATCACCACGGTAAGGTCGTTGCCGTTGCGAACGAGGCTGACGCCGGCCGGGTTGATATCCAGCAGGTTCAACGTGTCGACGGTGCTGAAATTGCCCGCGGCATTTTCGATAATGACATCGTTGCCGTCGCCTTGCGCATAGTAGTAGGTGTCGTCACCCGGACCGCCGCTCAAGGTATCGTTGCCGCGGCCGCCGCGCAGGACGTCGTTGGTGTTGAAGCCGTTGATG
>NZ_CAXUNQ010000002.1:0-11357 GCF_964252615.1 uncultured Bradyrhizobium sp. | reverse complement strand
TTGAAGCCGTTGATGGTGTCGTTGCCGGACGTCGAGGCCTGAGCCAGCAGCTTCACGCGCAGGTCTGCCTGCGTCCACAGCGTGCCGTCGTCGAACGCGATGTTCTCGACGCCCTGGCTGAAGAAATCGTCAAGCTCCGCCTTGAGCAGGATCGAACTGCCGTCGCCGGCGCCCGGCGCGCTTTCGGCGATTATCAGCGTGAGGTCGTTGCCGTTGCGAACCAGGCTGGCGGCAGCGGGATCGACGCCATGCAGCGTCAATGTGTCGATCGTGCTGAAGTTGCCCGCAGTCCCCTCGATGATGGTGTCGTTGCCGTCGCCTCGCGCATACACGTAGGTGTCGTCGCCCGCGCCGCCGGAAAGCGTGTCGTCGCCCTTGCCGCCACGGATCACGTCATTGGTATTGAAGCCGTTGATGACGTCGTTGCCATCTGTTACCGCCTGCGCGAGCAGCATGACCCGGAGGTCGCTCGGGGTCCACACGGTGCCGTCGTCGAAGACGATGTTCTCGACGCCTTGGGCGAACCAGTCGTCCAGTTCTGTCTGGAGCAGGACTGATCCCCCGTCGCCGGCGCCGGGCGCGCTCTCGGCAAAGACCAGCGTCGCATCAATGCCGTTGCGAACGAGGCTGACGTCGCCCACCGCGATGTTGTGGAGAACCAGCGTATCGTTGCTGCCGCCGCCGCTCTGCACGTCGGTATATTCGAAAATCGTGTCGTTGCCGTCGCCGCGCGTATAGACGTAGGTATCCGCATCGAATCCGCCGGCGAGATAGTCGTCGCCGAGGCCGCCGGCGAGGGTGTCGGCATAGGAGAAGCCGTAGATGGTGTCGTTGCCGTCGGTGCCGGCGGTCGCGTCGAAATTCCTGATGATATCTTCCCAACCGAGGTAGCCGCCGTCGGCGAACGTGAAGACCTCGATACGGTCGGTCATGGTGTTGAGCAGGCCGTAATCCACCTCGAATTGATTCTTGATCGTCACGACCTCGCCCGTCGCGTTGATCAGGAATTGCAGATCGTTGGAGCCCCCGTTCCGCTGCAGCGTGACATCCGACTCGGTGATGCCCGCTCCGAAGTGCACGTAATCGCGGTTCTCGCCCCAGATCCAGCTTTCGCTGTCGTCGATGGTCACGTTGCCATCGCCCGCGCTGTAGAAGTACTGGTCGGCAAGGTTGCCGCCGGACATGGTGGTCGCGCCGTAGCCGGCATAGAGGAAATCGAGGTCTCCAGTTCCGATCAGGCTGCCATCCGCCGCCGGCCGCAGGTTGAGGCCTACCGCCTTTGCGATGTCGAACTTGTCCCAGGTCGTGCCGTCGGCGAATTTGACGATCTCGACCGACTCGTCGAAATCCTGGAATGCCGTGACGAGCCCGGGCCGGCGGCCTGCGAATTCGTCGACGACGCGGATCTGGTCGCTCGTGCCGTTCTGGCTGATGACGAGATCGATCCCCTCGCGCGTGAACGTCAGGTCCGAAACGTTCAGGTGGGCGAACCAGATGCTGTCCTCCTGGCTGTCGCCGAGCCCCAGCCATTCGTCGTGGATCGTGGCGTGGCCGAAATTGTAGCCGACGACGTAGGCATCCTGGCCGCCTTGCCCCAGCGCGGTCTCATTCGGACCGTTGATGTAAAGGATGTCGTTGCTGGTATCGCCGCCGGTGGTGGTGCCTGGGCCCATGAAGATCTCGGACTGCGGCATGTCGAACAGCGACGCCGCGACGTCCTTGATCGGGATCGCGACCGGGACGTTCTCGTAAGCCGCCACGATGCTTTCGAACAGAAAGGGGTCGGTGACCTGCCGTCCCTGATCGTCGCGGTGGAAGTCCGGCAGCATCATGCCGATGATGTTGTTCCATTGCTTCAGATAGGCTTCGGCATCGGCCGGCACAGTCGGCGTCGCAGCGAATACCTGCTGCAGCATCGGCTGCAGCTGATACGCCGTGGTCGGACGGAAGAAATCGCTGCTCGCATCATAGGCGATGCCGGCGAAGAACGGGCTGAGCGGACCCTGCGCGGCGAGCCGGACCGCGAGCTTGTTGATTTCGTTCCAGGCCGACGTCACCGCGCCGGCAACGTCCGCGATGAAGGCGGCGGTGGGATTGACGGGCACGCTGAGCCCGATCAGGTTGCCGGTATAGCGCTCCAGAAAAGCGATGTCGCCCGCGGACAGCTTGTCCCAGCTTCCCTGCTGCGGCGTGCTCGCCAGCACTTGTTCCTTGGTCGGCCGGTCGATCACAAGGAGATTGGCGTCATAGACCGGCTGACCGCTGGCGTAGGCATAATAGGTGCCGAGATCGTCCTGCTTCTCGATCAGGTAATCATAGACGATCGCGCCCTTCTCGGTAGTGGCGCCGACGAAATCGAAATCCTGGGTCGGCTCGGTGCCCGGCGTGCCCGCCGGAATCGGAGTAGCGGCCGCCCAAGCGCCGAGGACGGGCCGCACGGCTGCCCTTAAGCTCGCAAGCGACAGGCTGTTCAGGCCGGGCATTGCCGCATCGACGACGCCGATCAGTCCGGGATCAAGCGTCATCGCGACGTGCAGATCGGTGACCGTGCCGAACCCCTTCAGGTCCGGCCGGCTGGCGGCATCGGCGCTGACCGAGGAGTCGCCGGTCCATCTGGTGTTGTGATTGTCCGTGTCGAGCTGGACCTCGCCGACCATGCCGGTGCTGCCGTCCGCGCGTTTGAACGTCCCGGTCGCGATGATGTCGTTGCCGCTGTCGGTGATGGTGGAGGGCGTCGAGCCGACCGCGATCGAGACGATGTCGTAATCGGAGAGCGCATGCAACTCGCCGGCATCGGTCACGCCGTCCTGGTTGGCGTCGACCCAGATTTTCAGGGAATCCAAGGTGTCGGAGACGTCGACGACGCCGTCGCCGTTGAAATCGGCGAGCCCGTTGTCGCTTGCGTCGACCTTGCCGTCATGGTTGCCGTCGAGCGTCGCCAGTTGCGCAAAGCCCCCAGCCTGCGGGCCGCCGAACATCTCGCTGTCGTTGTCGATCTTGCCGTTGCCGTTGAGGTCGCGCACCAGGATGCCGTCGTTGGCGTCGACCCAGCCCACCGGCGCGGCAAACTGGTTGTTGTTGATGTCGAAGACGACGCCGGAGCTGTCCCGCCCCGTCAGCGGGATGCCGTTGCCGTCGAGATCGAGTACCAGCGGGTCGGTGCCGTGCAGCTGCCAGCCGTGCAGCGCCGCACCGATCTTCTTCAGCGACTGCAGCATGATGGCGGCGGCCTGGAAGCCCGTCGTCCAGATGTTGCCGCTCCTGATCTCGTAATGGACGTCGATCACGTAGAGCCCGGCGGTGCGGCTGGTGCCGTCGGTGCTGAAATTGAAGCGGGGAATGAAGGTCTCGTTGCCGCTCGCGTCGAGGATCACCAGGTCGCCCTGCTGGTTGCGGCCATAGCGCTCGCCATGGATGCCATAGGCGTAGACGCTCTCCGAACCGCCCCAGTGAACGCCGCCCGTCAGCGTGCTGCCGTAATAGGTGATGTGGTCCGCAGTGCCAGCGTTCTGGAACAGCAACTGACCGTTGTGCGATGCCTCGACCTTGTTGGCCCCGCCGCCGGACTTCACGATGGTGCCGGGCCCGGTGGCTTTTACGGTATTGTTGCCGGTGCCGAGGTTGATCGTGAGACCGGCGACCGAGCTACCGATGATGTTGCTCCCGTCGCCGAGACTTAGCACGTTGAAATTCTTGAACTGGGTATCATAACCCTTGATTTTGTTGTTCTCGAAGGTGATGCCGCTGCTGTTCGGTCTGAGATCGAGGGTATTGCGACCCCCACCTCCATCGATCTCCTGCAATGGCTTCAGGAGATCGCCGCTATCTGCTCCAATCCGCACCACATCGTCTTTATCGGAGAGCTTGATTTTTTCGACGGAGAAGAGTCTGTCTCTCCCGCCGTAGCCGTCATCGGAGACGAGGATTGGCGTGAGGCCATCCATCTTGTCTGCACCCGACGCCGCCGCCTTGTCGATGTTGACGGTCACACCATGGCTGGGGGCGAGCTGCCTGTCGCCTATCGAATAATCGGCGGTGTCGACGCCGTCGCTTGCGATCGCGGTTTTGCGGTCGCCGCCGTGAGCACATCGTCGCCGCTGCCGCCTGAAAGCGTATCGTTGCCGACGCCGCCGTACAAATAATCGCGGCCTGCACCACCGTTGATGCGATCATTACCGCCTAACCCAATAATGAGATCTCTGGAGTTATCGTTCGCAGCGAAAGATCGAGGACATCCGGTGTCTTGTTGCTCGCTTGGTCGAAATACGCGATGTCGATGGTATTACCTTCCGTATAGGAAATATCCGTTCGAAATGTCGACGGGCTAACATTGAAAATCGCATCGTATCCGACCTGCCAATAGGCAAACGGGTTACCTGCTTCTTGCAATATCTGGTTCGCGACCGCCTGAGTCCGCCCGATGTGATCAAAATTGGGATTGTTGAAATCATTTGTACCCGGGCGACTAAAGGTGGGATTTCCGGTCACCGGATCCAGCAGGTCATAGAATCCATAAATTGCATGGACTAGTTCATGTATTACGCTGCCGCCTACGTTTTCCAGTTGGAAACGGCCGTCACGGCCCATCCATTGGAGAGTCCTTGCTTCATCCAAATCGATCGTCGCGGTGCCCGAGTTGATGGCGGCTCGCGAGCCTTGGCCCGCGTGGTTGAGCAACCAAATCTCCCTTGTCGCAACACCCGCGTCCAACAGCGCTCTAGCCGTTGGGGAACGATCGTATAAATTTTGAAGAGCGCTTAGAATGGTTGATTTGTCGGCGGGCGAGAACGCGCCCCCATATCCTGCGGCCGAAATTCCATTCACCAGCGGTGGTGAGTCGTCAACGCCCCAGAATTTAATCTTCGCAGCAACATCGGACCAGGCCATCACCGTCTCCTGTATTGATAGAATCAAACGTTACTGCGGCCTCGGAAGTACATCTCTCGAGCGGTCATAGCTCCGAACCTCTGCGTCCCATTTCATGTATTGTTCCTCGCTGACAGGAAACCCCACCAGATGATGTTCGCCATCTTCAGCTGAATACATGACAACCTCATAATCCCGATCCAGCTGGTTCGGGGTGTGAGGATAATGAATACGTGCAGGAGAACCCGGCACTCCGAACGTAACATCAACCGTTGCGCCGGTAGCAGCATGACCAGTGCGAACGTCCGTAATTTTCAACCGGGCATAGAACAGATGGGACGGGAGCGGAGGCGACGTTCCTGATTGATCCCGCCCGACCAGATAAGTCAGCCGACCCTCAATGCGAACCCGGGCGATGACGACGTCACGGGCTGTCTTAGGTAACGTCGAGCTATCCAAGCTCTCAGGCACCCGATCGAGAAAATAGGCAATCGGCGGCTTGTCTTGCGTCACCATCTGCGCACAGCTCTCGTGGTTCATGAAAGGGAATACGGCAATGACCGCAATGACAGTGAGCACGGTGCGCCGACCGTGCTTCAAATCTCGTGAACCGGTTGAGGAACATTGCGGTCCAGGATAGCGCAGCTTTCGCAAAGCGATCAGCCCCACCGCAACCGCTTCAACGATCCATCCAGCGTTGATCACCGCCGCTCCTGATAATTCATGTCATCGGCTCCGGCCACCAACGGGAGTCTTTCCGGTCGCGATGTGAAGCTGCGTGTTGGAGGATCGTTCGCCGCAGAGTCGCCGGTGCGTACCTCCATGACCGCAGCCCCGGCGGGCGATCGACCGCGAAACCACGCCCGCGCAATCTAGCGCACGCGAGCCATCGCGCGCGGGACGATCGCAGCCAAGTCCCGCTGACAATGAAATGGGTGTGTCTACGACGCGCAAGCGGCGGCCATCAAAGCCGCTCCCCTCGCGACGCCGCCCCGAATCCCGCCCCTGCTCGCGGCATTCTTGCATCGGTTTATTGTTCCCCGCCCGGTTGCGACCACCGAAGATTGAGCCGCAACCTTGATGCCAACCGTATCCACAATATCGAAGAATGCAAACAGAGATTGCAGGGCAAAAATATTTTTTGGTGGAGAGAATAATCGGTCGAAATTATCACGCTTCAGAAACAAATTTATTCAATCGGCGCGCGTCAATATGAACGAAGCCGCGTTCGCGGACATCATGAGGGGAATGGAACTCGCCTTGACGGTCGAGGTCCGGTGCGGCCGCCGCAAGAACGGCGCGTAACTCGATAACTACCACCATGCGCTACGGTCAGCCCAGACGACAGCCATCTATTTTCTCCTGTCCTTGCCAGCCAAGCCTTGCTTCTCTTCAAGCCTTTGCGTCGCGGTCGACGCGGACGGACAGCTGCCAAAATCAATATGGCCACGGATGCGGCGGCGACCTCTTCAAAAAATATGACAATCGAACCTGCTCGCCTTCTTTGAAGGCACACACATGATAGGAGACCGTAGTCTCAGGCCGATCACCCAGACTCACCAGAAGAACGTGATTGGCGTCGTTGCGATCCTGAAACCAGAAGTCGCTGGCGCCCAGTTTTCGATTTATCTCCGAATGGCCAAAATGAATGTCGTTGTATTGAACGTAAAAGGAAGCTTTCAGGATTTTGCCGCTGCCATATTGCTGATCGCCGAAATTGTCTTCGACGAGGAAGTTCGCTTCAGACGGATAACCGGAACCGACACGCGCATGCACCCAGGTAATTTGCTCAACGAACCTCACTTTGAGTCGCGAGCAGGTCCTGGTGCCCGAAGGCAATTCAAACTCTTCGCCGTCCGGGGCGGTCGATGACCACCACTGTGGGTAAACCGTTTGCCCGGTTTTTGGTTGAAACGAACCCGGAGGATCGTTCATCGCATAGGCCCTTTCATACGGCGAGGTGACGCAAAAAAGAACAATCAAAGCCACCCAGCGCGCAAGACCGCTTGAGCGCCGCGCGACACCGATCACGTTCGCTACGCTTCGGGCCGAACCGAAGAGATGTGATTCGAAGATTGCAGAGCGGCGACGCTCTCTCAGTCGACCATCCCGAGCAGGTTCCACTGACAATGAAATGGGTGTGTCGACTGCGCGCAAGTGACGGCCATCAAAGCCGCTCCCCTCACGACACCGCGTCGAACCCCGCCCCTGCTCGCGGCATTCTTGCATCGGTTTATTGTTCCCCACACGGTTGCGACCACCGAAGATTGAGCCGCAGCCTTGCGCCAACCGTAACTGCAATATCGGGGAATGCAAACAGAGATTGCAGTGAAAGAAATATTCTGTGAGAAGGGAATGATTGCTCGAATTATCGCGCTTCAGAAAAAAAGTTTATTCAATCGCGTTCCAATATGAACGAAGCTGCGATCAAACCAATGGAGCTTGCACGACCGACTTCAAATACGGAAATCAGCATTGCTTCTCTCCCAAGTTGGAATTTGCCCCAGTTATTGCTTTCCCGTAGACCTGAGGCGCGTGCGCTCGTACTCCAAAAACTCTTTTCTCCCACTCGCGGTAACTCGCTTCGTTGCTCGGGAACCCGGCGAGGTGGAGCCCGCCACCCCTCCATAGATCGCCACGAAATAATCACTGGCCAATTGCTGCTGCGTCGCGGGACGCGGGATGTATGTGTGACTGTTGTCTGCTACCCCAAACGTCGCGTGGATCATCGCTCCCGCAGGCTCTCATGCCGGTAGCGCAGCAGCGGCGACAGCAGATATTCGATCAGCCGGCGGGTGCCGGTCTTGATCTCGACGGTGACTGCCATGCCCGGCGCGAGCCGCACCAGCCGGTCCTCGACCTGCATCTGCGTCTGGTCGAGCGCGATCCGCGTCGAATACAACAGCTCCTGCCCTTCCGGCTCGCTGGTGTCGGACAGCGCGCCGCCGGCTTTCACGGAAACGGCCCGCGCGGCCGGTTTCTCGCGGATGATGGCGTCCTGCGAGACGCTGACGACTTTGCCTTGCAACAGGCCGTAACGCGTAAAATTGAAAGTGTCGATCTTGACCTCGGCCTGCTGGCCGGGGCTGACGAAGCCGATGTCGCGGTTGGAAATCATCGCTTCCGCCTCAAAGTGGCTGTCGGCGGGCACGACGACCATCAACTGCTGCGCCGGCGTCACCACGCCGCCCACGGTGTGCAGCACCAGCTGCTGCACGGTGCCGTCGATCGGCGAGCGCAGGATGCGCTCGCCACTCTTCTGCTCGGCCTTGACCAGGTCCTGGGAGAGCTGCGCCACCTTCTTTTCGGCTTCGGCAAGGTCGTTGAGGACCTGGCGTTCATAGCCTGACCGCGTCTGTTCGACCTGCTGTTCCAGTGCCTGGCGCGCGGCTTTCACCTCCGCGATCCGCCCCTGCTGAACGATGCGCTCGTTCTGCTGCTCGACCAGACGGGTCTGCGCCTCGAGATACGCGATGTGGTTGCCGTACTGGATCTCCATCGCCTTGCGGCGGATCGTGGCGCCCTGTTCGAGCAGCGGCAGCGACGCGTCGATCTTGGCGATGGTCGCGGCGATCGACTGGCCTTCCGCCACCTTCTGTTCGATCTGGCGCTGGATGGAGGCGAGCTTTGCTAGTTGCTCGGCGGCCTGCGCCTTGATCGCGGAGCGCGTCCGCGCGACATCCGGCTTGGAGGCGCCGGCGGGCGCCGTGAGCTCCCCCGGCACGTCGCTGTCGAAACTGTCGCGCAACGCCGCGAGACGCGCGACATCCAGCCGGCTCGCGACGAGGTCTTGCGCGATATGCTGCCGCTCGGCTTGCGTGACGGTGCGGTCGAATTCGATCAAAACCTGGCCCGCGCTGACCTTGTCGCCATCCTGGACGTGGATGGCCGATACGATGCCGGTCTCCAGCGGCTGAATGGTCTTGGTCCGCCCCGTCGGAACGATCTTGCCGGAAGCGGTGGCGATAATGTCGACGCGGCCGAACACGCCCCATGCCACCGCCAGCACGAAGAACAGGATGATTGTTGCGCCGATCGCCCGGCCCGCTGGCGAGGCCGGGGTTTCCAGGATCTCCAGCGCCGCCGGCAGGAACTGGCGCGCGCTTTCCTGTTGGCCCCATCGCGGCCGGCCGGCCCTGGCGCCGCCGTCTTTTGGCAAGGCTTCAACTGACCACATGGAAACCCGTCTGCATCTGGTGAAGGGTAGCGTAGCGCCCGGCTCGTTTCATGAGCTCGTCGTGCGTGCCGTCCTCGACCAGCCGTCCGCCTTC
Source organism: uncultured Bradyrhizobium sp. (assembly GCF_964252615.1). Lineage (NCBI taxonomy): Bacteria > Pseudomonadati > Pseudomonadota > Alphaproteobacteria > Hyphomicrobiales > Nitrobacteraceae > Bradyrhizobium > uncultured Bradyrhizobium sp. The sequence goes on along the minus strand of NZ_CAXUNQ010000002.1, from coordinate 2,220 downwards.
GATCGTGATGATGCGGTCGGCATGCCGCACCGCCGAGAGACGATGCGCGATGATCAGCACCGTCCTGCCGGTTGAAATCTTGCGCATGTTCCGTTGGATGATGTTCTCGCTCTCGTAGTCCAGCGCGCTGGTGGCCTCGTCAAAGATCAGGATGCGGGGATTGGTGACGAGCGCGCGCGCAATCGCGATCCGTTGGCGCTGCCCTCCCGACAGGCTGGCTCCGCGCTCGCCGACGATGGTGTTGTATCCGTCCGGCAGTTCAAGAATGAAGTCGTGGGCGCCGGCAAGATCTGCCGCGGCGATCACCCGCTCCATGCTCATTCCGGGATCAGCCAGCGCGATATTGTCCCGGATCGACCGGTTGAAGAGCACGTTCTCCTGCAGCACCGAACCGATCTGACGCCGCAGCCACGCGACGTCGGCCACCGTCAGATCCACGCCGTCGATCAAGATGCGTCCGCTCTCCGGGACATAGAGGCGCTGCACTAGCTTTGTCAGCGTGGATTTGCCGGAGCCCGACGGGCCGACGATGCCGATCACCTGGCCCGCCGAAATCTTCAGCGAGATGTCCTGCAGCGCCAGCGGCCCGTCGACGCGGTAGCGGAAATTGATGTGATCGAAGGTGACATCGCCGCGAATTGGCGGAAGCGCCGCGCGAGCCGCATTGAACGCCGGCTCCGGCGTGGTGTTCAGGATGTCTCCAAGCCGCGCGATCGATACCCGCGCCTGATGAAAATCCTGCCAGAGCTGCGCCAGCCGCAGCACCGGCTGCGCAACGCGGCCGGCCAGCATGTTGAACGCGATCAGCTCGCCGACGGTGAGCTGCCCCTCGATCACAAGGTGCGCGCCGAAGTACAACGTCAGCGCAGTCACGATCTTGCTGATGAACTGTACCAATTGACTGGTCCAGTTGCTCAGCGACAGCACATCGAAGCTGGAACCGACATATCCCGCCAGCTGTTCTTCCCAGCGCCGCTGCATCTGCGGCTCGATCGCCATCGCCTTCAGCGTCTGGATGGCGCTGACGCTTTCGACGAGGAATGACTGGTTCTCGGCGCCGCGATCGAACTTCTTCTCCAGACGCCGGCGGAACACCGGCGTCACGCCTGCGGACAGGACGATATAGAAGGGGAAGGAGCCGACGACGATCCAGGTCAGAAGCGGCGAATAGTAGAACATCACCGCCAGAAAAACGAAGGTGAAGCCGAGATCGATGACCAGGGTGAGCGCTGAGCTGGTTAGAAAATTCCGGATGTTTTCCAGTTCCCGGACCCGGGCAACGGAGTCGCCGGCGCGGCGCGTTTCGAAATAGGCGATGGGCAACGCGATCAGGTGCCGAAACAGCCGAGTACCCAGTTCGACGTCGATCCGGTTGGTGGTGTGAGAGAACACATACGTTCGCAGCCCGCCCAGAATCATTTCGAAGACCGTGACTGCGATCAAGCCGACGACCAGCACGTCCAGCGTCGTAAAGCCGCGATGCGTCAGCACCTTGTCCGTGACGACCTGAAAAAACAGCGGTGTAACGAGCGCAAACAGCTGCAGGAAGAAAGAAGCAATCAACACCTCGCCGAGAAGGCGGCGGTATTTGTGCATCGCCTGCAAAAACCACGTGAAATCGAACCGGCGCGCGACATCCGCCAACGAGGCGCGGCGCGCCATCAAGACGACGCGGCCCGTCCAGTCGTACTCGAACTCAGCACGCTTGATGATGTGAGGGCGATTTTCCGAAGGGATTTGAACGAGTGCGTCGTCTGCAGCCACTTTCCCGACGATGAAAAAACTCTTGTCTTTCAATTCGACTATCGCAGGCAGCGGAAGCTTCATGAGGCCTTCCCACGTCGTGGTCACTGCCCGTGCCTTCAGCTTCAAATCCTTCGCGCAACGCAACATCTCCGTCACGCCGATCGCCTCACCAGAAAACTGGTGGCGTATCTGATCAGCGTCGACCGCAATCTGATGGAATCTGAGCAGGAGCGACAGGCATTCCAGGCCCGAATCTCTCCCCCCGCTCTCCATACGTGTCACCCCTACTCGACCTCAGGTCGTTTAACAGGATTTTACACGGGGTAAAGCGCAAAGCGGGTGGAAGCGGGCTTTCAGCGGACTGTTGCACGAACTGAGATTGTTCCAGGTGGCATGAACTAATCTTTCGGTAGCTTACACCGGGGGCTGCCATAGCGTCCGCTGCTGTCCTGATGGACCTGCCGGATATCAGCC
>NZ_CAXUNQ010000001.1:166287-280638 GCF_964252615.1 uncultured Bradyrhizobium sp. | reverse complement strand
GTCCCACCGCCTCTTTTTGCTCTACACCCCGCGGGTTAGGGGCCCCCGCCTTCGCGGGGACTACGCTGAAAATGTGCATCCCCACGCGATAACAGGCTGCTCCGGAAGTGTAATTATTCCGGATTAAGCGCGGCGCGACGCGCACCTGCGTCGTCCCCGCGAAGGCGGGGACCCATAACCGCCGGCGTTGCGATTGCTCACGAGCGCGCCGCGCCATCGCTCAAACTGAAACGACACGGCGGTTATGGGGCCGCGCCTTTGCCAGGACGACGTGGAAACAGTTTCGCGAAACAGGAACAGTCATCATGTCCGCCATCCTTCTTGTCCCGCCCTCCGCCGAGCCGTGGCCGGTGGCGGAGGCGAAAGCCTTTCTGCGCGTCGAGCATGACGACGACGACGCCGTCATCGCCGCGCTGATCGCGGCCGCGCGCGGCCATGTCGAGGCGTTGAGCCGGCGCGCACTGCTGGTGCAGCGCTGGCGCTTCGTGCTGGATGCCTGGCCGCCGGGCGGCCGGTTCGATCCGCGCATGGGGCCGCTGCGCAGCGTGATCGCGGCGCGGGTGTTCGATGCGGCGGGCAACGCTCGCGGCATCGACGTCGCAACCTTTGTGGTCGATGCCGCCGCCACTATCATCGCCTCGCCGTGCTGGACGCTGCCGCGGCCCGGCCGCGTGGCCGCCGGCATCGAGCTCGACGTCGAGCTTGGCTATGGCGCGCTCGCGGCCGACGTGCCGGACGCCTTGCGTCACGCCATCCGCATGCTGGTGGCGCATTGGTACGAGAACCGCGGGCTTGCCGCGATCGGCGGCAATGTCGCAATGCTGCCGGCCGGCGTCGGCGCGCTGGTCGCGCCGTACCGGATGCTGTCGCTATGACCGATCCGGGCAAGCTGAAGACGCGGCTGCAGATCCAGGCGCCGGTCGAGACCGACGACGGGCAGGGCGGCGTGACGCGCAGCTACGCGACGCTGACGACGGCCTGGGCCGAGGTGACGCCGCTGCCGTCGCGCGCAGGCGGCGACGCCGTCGAAGCCGGCGCCGAGGGCGTGAGCGTGAAATACCGCATCGTGATGCGCGGCAATTTCGTCCTCACCCTGCAGCACCGCCTGGTCGACGGCGCGCGCATCTATCGCATCGCCGCGATCCGCGACGCCGGCGACCGCCGCTTCATCGCGCTCGACGCGGAGCTGCGGGTGGAGTGAGAGGCGCGCAACAGAAATAGAGTGTCATGCGCGGGCTCGACCCCGCGCATGACGCTGTAAAGGAAACACTCCCATGCCATCCGCCCATGTCGCACTTCGTTCCGCCATCCATGACGCGCTGATCGCCGATACCGCGCTCGCATTGGCGCTCGGCGGCGCGCGAATCTATGACGAGCCGCCGCGCAATGCCGATTTCCCCTATGTCACGCTCGGCGAGGCGCGCATCCTGGATGCCTCCGCCGACGAGAGCCCGACGCAGGAACATCAACTGACGCTGCATGCGTGGTCGCGGCAGGGCGGCCACAGGCAGGCCCATGTCATCGCCGGCGCGCTATTGGCCGCGCTCGACGATGCGCCGCTTCACCCCGACGGCCACCGGCTGGTGAATTTGCGGTTTTCCATCGCCGACATCAGGCGCGAATCCGACGGGCGCACCTATCATGCGCTGGTGCGGTTTCGCGCCGTCACCGAACCCTTGAACTGACAGGAGACGCCGATGGGCGCGCAAAAAGGCAGGGATCTTCTGGTGAAGATCGACAGCGGCGCAGGTTTCGTCACGGTGGCGGGACTGCGCAGCCGGAAGATCGCCTTCAACGCCGAGCTGGTCGACATCACGCACGCGGAGTCGGCGGACCACTGGCGCGAACTGCTGGCCGGCGCCGGCGTGCGCCGCGCCTCGATCTCCGGCCGCGGCCTGTTCAAGGACGCAAGCTCGGACGCGCTGGTGCGGCAATCGTTCTTCGACGGCGCCGTCAACAACGCCCAGGTGATCGTGCCGGATTTCGGCGTCATCGAGGGGCTGTTCCAGATTTCCAGCCTGGAATTCGCCGGCGAGCATAATGGCGAGGTGACGTTCGACCTGTCGCTGGAATCGGCCGGCGCGCTGACATTTACGGCAGTGTGATGCGTGCCCCGGACGCCGCGTAGCGCGTAGCTCTTGCGGAGCGGTGCGCGGCGGAGCCGGGCCCCGGTTGCCCGCGAACCCAACAAGGCGGGGTCCCGGTTCTGCGAAGCGGCATTCCAAGGCGATGCTTCGCATCCCTTGGAATGCACCGCGCCCGGGACACGGGAGCGGGTCAGGAGGAAAACATCATGCCCAACAGACACCGCGGCGAGATCGCCGCCGAGCTCGGCGGCGCGCGGCGCACCCTGGTGCTGACGCTGGGGGCGCTGGCGGAACTGGAGGCCGCGTTCGAAACCTGCGACCTGGTCGCGCTCGCCGAGCGCTTCGGCTCCGGGCGATTGTCCGCGCGCGACCTCCTGCGCATCATCGCCGCCGGCCTGCGCGGCGCCGGCGAGGCGGTCAGCGATGACGAGGTCGCGACCATGACCGTCGAGGGCGGCGCCGCCGGCTATGTGCGGATCGCGGCCGAACTGCTCGCCGCAACCTTCGAGGCGCCGGCGCCGTGACCAAGCCGTTTCCATGGGACGAGGCGATGCAGTTCGGATTCGGCGTGCTGCATCTGTCGCCCGATGCGTTCTGGAAGATGACGCCGCGGGAGCTCGCGCAGGCGATTATCGCCGTGCGCGGCCGGCTGGCTTCGCCGCTCGCGCGCCGCGATCTCGACGCGCTGATGCAGGCATTTCCGGATACCGGGCAGCCCATTTCAGGTGCCATGTGCGGGCCCGACCCGCGCATCCATCGGACTTTGCAGGATTGACAGAAGTGCATGGATCGCTAGGTCAGGCCCTGCCGGATGCACACATCCCATCATCATTGCCGGGATACGCGGGTCAAGCCCGCGTATGACGCGATCTGTGCATCCGGTATGGCGTGACCCGGCAATGGCGCGGGAGGATATGCAGCGATGAGTGATGGCACCGACCTGTTGTCGACCTCGAGCACGCTCGACGGCCTGACGCTCAAGACCAAGGACCTCACCGCCAGCGCCGGCGGATTTGCGCGCGCGATGACGCAGGCATTTTCGGCTTCCGTCACCGGCGGCAAGCAGTTCGACGACATCTTGAAGTCGCTCGCCTTGCGCGTCTCCGATCTTGCGGTGCGCCTCGCCTTCAAGCCGCTGGAAAAGTCGCTCACGACGGGCATTTCGAACCTGCTGTCGGGATTGACCGGCAGCGCAGGAGGTGGCGCAGGAGGCAGCGCATCCGCATCGCTGGTCGCGGCCTCCGGCGCCATCAAGCCGTTCGCAGCCGGCGGCGTGATCGGCACGCCGACGTATTTTCCGCTTAGCGGCGGCGGCACGGGCCTTGCCGGTGAAGCCGGACCCGAAGCGATCATGCCGCTCAAGCGCGGCCCCGACGGCAGGCTCGGCGTGTCGGGCGGCGGCGGCAACACCATCAATGTGCAGATCGCCACGCCGGACCTCGACAGCTTCCGCCGCTCCGAGACCTACATCACCGGCCAGCTCGCGCGCGCGGTGGCACGGGGACAGCGCAGTTTGTGAATGTGTCCTGACGCGGTGCAGCGCTCGTGCGGTGACCGCAGAGTCGGCGCCCCGGGACACGACCCGCGCATGACGGCAATGGATATCACTCGATGCCCGCCTTCCACGAAATCCTGTTTCCGCTCGACATCGCGCTGAAGAGTGCGGGCGGGCCGGAGCGGCGCACCGAAGTCGTCACCTTCGGGTCGGGGCGCGAGGCGCGCAACGCGCGCTGGGCGCATTCGCGGCGGCGCTATGACGCCGGCTATGGCGTGAAGTCGCTGCAGGCGCTGCAGGCGGTGGTGGCGTTCTTCGAGGAGCGCCGCGGGCAGCTCTACGGCTTCCGCTGGCGCGACCGGCTGGATCATTCAAGTGCCGCGGCGGGCGCGCCGCTCTCGCCGCTCGACCAGGGCATCGGCACCGGCGACGGTGCGACTGCAACGTTCCAACTGGTGAAGACCTATGGCGCGGGCTTTGCGCCCTATGCGCGCGAGATCGCAAAACCGGTGGATGGCAGCGTGCGGGTCGCGGTTGGCGGCAGTGAACTTGCCGGCACCGCGTTCAACTGCGATGCGGCGACCGGCCGCGTCACGTTTGTGAGCGGCCACATTCCCGCCGCCGGCGCGGCGATCACCGCGGGCTTTCTGTTCGACGTGCCGGTGCGGTTCGATACCGACTATCTCGAGGTCGATCTGTCGGCATTCGCCGCCGGCGCGATCCCGAAAATTCCGCTGGTGGAGATCAAGGTGTGAAACGCCGCTGTCGTCCCCGCCCTCGCGCCAGGGTATGCATATCTCCCTGGCGTCGTTGCCGGGCCTGACCGGCAATCCATCCGCTTCGAAAGATGCTTTCCGAAGAGCGATGGATACGCGGGTCAAGCCCGCGTATGACGGGATGGCAAACCGGCAGTTGTAATCAACAAGAGGTTCTCTTCGCCGACCGGCTACGAAGCCTATCTGGCGCGGGCATGCCAAGCCGGTTATACGCAACACGTTCAGCGTCAAAGTTTTTATTCAGACCGATCCGGGATCGGCCAGAGGCTGGCGTGTCCACACCGCCTATCCGGTAAGGTGAGATCATGAGCGACAACGAGACATTCATCCTCGAGATCTATCACAAGGGCGTTGTAAGCCGGATGCCTGTGCATGGTAAAAAACGTTTTCTGCTCGAACGGTCGTTTCTCGACGATATTATGACGCTGGAAGGCGGTCGCCGCGACAAGACCCGACCGATCGGTGATCCGTCGCGGGATTCTTTTGAGGTAAACGATGAGCAGTTCGACGCCTACCTTACATTCAGGCAGCAGATGAGAAACGAATTCGATTAACTGGAAAGACAATCGGCGCTGTGATTTTTTCGCGATGAGGCGATCGAGCGCAACTTTCCCGACATTGCCCTTCTAGGCAGACGCGACCTTGCATGTTCGCATCCTCGACAGAGTGCGGCGTCTTCGCAAACTCGGCGTGCCTCGCAAACTCGTCATGCCCGGCCTTGCGCCGGGCATCCACGTCTGTTTCCGATCGTCGAAAGACGTGGATGGCCGGGACAACCCGGCCATGACGATGCCGAGGGGCGCACCCAGATTGCTTGTTGCCATATGCGATAGCCCCGGCCTTCGCGGGGCACGACAGCAGAAAAGGTTGAATCGATGCGCCCCATCCCCTCCGCCCTGCAGACAAAGCTCGATTCCGGCGTCACCACGCTGGCGCGGTGCTGGAAGCTGACGCGGCGCGACGGCGTGGTGGCGGGGTTCACCGATCATGATGGCGATCTCGTCGTCGGCGGCGTGACGTTTCGCGCCGGCACCGGGTTTTCTTCGTCGGAAGCGGCCAGCCGATTCGATCTCTCGGTGGACAGCGCGGAAATATCAGGCGCGCTTGCCGATGATTCCCTCACCGACGCCGATCTTGCCGCCGGGCGCTACGATGCGGCGGAAGTGGAAACCTGGCTGGTGGACTGGAGCGATCCGTCGTTGAGCGTACTGACCGCGCGCGGCACGCTCGGCGAGGTCAGGCGCGAAGGCCGGGCCTTCACCGCCGAACTGCGCGGACTGGCCGACCTGTTGTCGCAGGAGAGCGGGCGGCTCTATACCGCCAGATGCGGCGCCGATCTCGGCGATGCGAGGTGCAAGGTCGATCTCGCCAATCCGGCGCTGCGCGGCGCGGGAGCGGTGACGAGCGTCGAAGGCAGCTCGGTCCTGGTTGCCTCCGGCCTCGACGGGTTTGCCGATACGCTGTTTTACGCCGGCCGGCTGACATGGAGCAGCGGCGCCAATGCGGGCCTGTCGATCGAGATAAAGCAGCATCGTCTCGTCGCCGGCGACGCGCGGCTGACGCTGTGGCAGGCAATGCCGGAAGCAGTCGCGATCGGCGACACTTTCACGGTGACCGCCGGCTGCGACAAGAGCTTCGCCACCTGCCGCGCCCGCTTCGCCAATACCGACAATTTCCGCGGCTTTCCGCAGATACCGGGCAATGATTTCCTGCTCGCCTCGCCGGTGCAGGGCGCCCCCGGAAACGACGGATTGTCGTTATCGCCGCCGGTGCTGGCCGGGTAGGGAGCGCGCTGTTTCAACCGTCGGTGCGCCTCTCGGCGTCGTCATGGCCGGGCTTGTCCCGGCCATCCACGTCTTTTGGCGCGACCAGGGAGCTTGGTGCCGCCATGACCTCACCGCTCACCCGCGCATCCATCGTCGCCGAAGCGCGAAGCTGGATCGGCACGCGCTATCGTCATCAGGCCTCGCTGAAGGGCGTCGGCTGCGATTGCCTGGGCCTCGTGCGCGGCGTCTGGCGCGCCTGCGTCGGCGATGAGCCGGAGCCGGCGCCGCCTTATGCGCCGGACTGGGCCGAGGCCAAAGGCGAAGAGTCGCTCGCCGACGCCGCGTTCCGTCATCTCATTCCCGTCGCCCGCGAGAATTTCGCCGCAGGCGACGTGCTGCTGTTCCGCTGGCGCGAGGGATTTGTCGCCAAGCATGTCGCCATCGCCGCGAGCACGAGCACCATGATCCATGCCCATGACGGCGCGTCGGTCTGCGAAGTCGCCATCGCGCCATGGTGGCGGCGGCGGCTGGCCTATGGGTTTGCCTTTCCCGGAGTAACATGATGGCAGCCCTCATCCTCTCGGTTGCGGGCGCCGCGGCCGGCGCGGTGTTCGGTCCGGCGGGCGCGATCGCGGGGCGGATCGCAGGCGCGCTGGTCGGCAACATCATCGATCGAAAGCTGTTCGGGCCCGGCGACCAGAACGTGGTCGGCCCGCGGCTCGCCGACCTCGATGTGATGGCGTCGACCGAAGGCGCGCCGATCCCGCGCGTGTACGGCCGGGCGCGGCTCGCCGGGCAGGTGATCTGGGCGACGCAGCTCGAGGAAGTGGCGTCCAGCAGCACGACGTCGTCCGGCGGCAAGGGCCATCTCGTGTCCGGCCCGAGCACGACCACCACCACCTATTCCTATTTCGGCAATTTCGCGGTCGGCCTGTGCGAAGGCGTCATCGGCTCGGTCGGGCGCATCTGGGCCGACGGCAAGCTGCTCGATCTCACCGCAAAAACCATTCGCGTTCACCGCGGCACCGAGGACCAGGTGCCGGACGATCTGATCGTCGCCAAGGAAGGCGCGGCCAACTCACCGGCCTATCGCGGGCTTGCCTATGTGGTGTTCGAGCGGCTGCCGCTCGCCGATTTCGGCAATCGCATTCCGCAACTGTCGTTCGAGATCATCCGGCCGGTCGGACAACTCGAGCGCATGGTGCGCGCCGTGACGCTGATTCCCGGCACCACCGAATTCGGTTATGAGCCATCTGCGATCGTGAACATTCTCGCGCCGGGTACGTCGGTGCAGGAGAATCGTCACGTGTCGAGCGCCGCCTCGGATGTACAGGCCGCGCTCGACGATCTGTCGGGCGTGTGCCCGAATCTTGAACGCGTCGCGCTGGTGGTGGCGTGGTTCGGTTCGGACCTGCGCTGCGGCCACTGCATCTTGCAGCCCAGGGTCGAGGTTGCCGTAAAGGGCATCAACGGCGTGCCATGGTCGGTGGATGGCGTGACCCGGCCGGGTGCGGTTCTGGTGTCGCAGACCGGCGGCCGTCCGGCGTTCGGCGGCACGCCGTCCGACCTGAGCGTGGTGCATCTGATCGCCGAGCTGAAGGCGCGCGGGCTGAAGATCACCTTCTACCCGTTTGTGGTGATGGATATTGCATCCGCCAATTCGCTGCCCGATCCATGGACCGGCGCGTCGTCGCAGCCGGCCTATCCGTGGCGCGGCCGCATTACCTGCGATCCGGCGCCGGGGCGGCCGGGCTCGCCGCAGGGCACGGCGGCCGCCGCGGCGCAGGTGGCGAACTTTTTCTCGGGAGGGACATGGAATTACCGCCGCATGATTCTGCATTACGCCGGTCTGGCCGCCTCGGCCGGCGGCGTCGATGCATTCCTGATCGGCTCCGAACTGAAGGCGCTGACGCGGGTGCGGTCCGGCGCCGGCGTCTATCCCGCGGTCGATGCGCTGGTGACGCTGGCGGCGGACGTGAAGGCGATCCTCGGCGGCTCGACGCTCGTCACCTACGGCGCCGACTGGACCGAGTACGGCGCCGACGTGGTCGACGCGTCGGAACTGCGTTTTCCGCTGGATCCGTTGTGGGCCTCGCCGGCGATCGGTGCCGTCGGCATCGATTATTACGCGCCGCTGGCCGATTGGCGCGATGAAGCGGGGCATCGCGACCTGGCCGTTGCGTCCTCGACCTATGAGCTCGGTTATCTCCGCGGCAACGTCAGCGCCGGCGAAGGCTACGCCTGGTATTATGCCGACGATGCCGCGCGTGCGTCGCAAACCCGCACCGACATCACTGATGGGCTGGGCAAAGCCTGGGTGTTCCGGCAGAAGGACATCTGGAACTGGTGGTCCAATCCGCACCGCGAGCGCGTCGCGCATGCGGAACTGGCGGCGCCGACCGCTTGGGTGCCGCGCTCCAAGCCGATCTGGTTCACCGAGGCCGGCTACCCGGCGGTCGACAAGGGCGCCAACCAGCCGAGCGTGTTTCCCGATCCGAAATCCTCGGAAAATCATCTGCCGTATTTCTCCAGCGGCGCACGCGACGACCTCATGCAGCGCCGCGCCCTCGAAGCTTTCCTCGGCGCTTTCGATCCGGCTTATGGCGCCGACGATACGCATAATCCGGTGTCGCCGGTCTATGGCGGGCGCATGGTCGAGGTCTCGGCGATCCATCTGTGGACCTGGGATGCGCGGCCATATCCGGTGTTTCCCGCAGCATCGGCGGTCTGGAACGATGCGTCGAACTGGCAGACCGGGCACTGGCTCACCGGCCGGCTCGGCGGCGCGCCGCTGGATGCTCTGGTGGGATCGCTGCTCGAGGACGCCGGGGTGCGCGGCGTCGATACCAGCGCGTTGCATGAAAGCTGCGACGGCTATGTGGTGGACCGGCCGATGGCGCCGCGCGCGATGATCGAGCCGCTGGCGATGGCCTATGCATTCGACGCCACCGCGGCGGACGGCACGCTGCGCTTCATCCAGCGCGGCGGCGCGGCGGTCGCGGAGATCACCGAAGATGATCTGGTGCTGCCGGATTCCGGCACGCTGGCGCGGCTGACGCGCGGACAGGAGACCGAACTGCCGCGCGAGGCCGGCCTCGGATTCACCGACGCGCTGTCGGATTATCGCCGTTCGGCCGTGACCTCGCGGAAACTTGTCGGCGGCGCCGGCCGCGCGCTGCATTCCGATCTCGCCGTCGTCACCAATGATGCGGCAGCGTCCCGGCGCGCGGAAATCTGGCTGCAGGATCTGTGGGCGGGGCGGGAGAGCGCGGAGTTCGCGCTCGGCATCGATCGGCTGGCGCTGTCGCCCGGCGACGTGGTCGCGTTGAGCTTGAGCGGCCGGCGGCGGCTGTTCGAGATCGGCGACCTGATCGACACCGAGGCGCGGCAGGTCAAGGCGCGCAGCATCGATCCGGAAGTATTTTCCGTGCCATTGCTGGCGCCGCGGCTGAAGGTGCCGCCGATCCCGGCCGCGCTGGGGCCGGTTGCGGTGACCGTGCTGGATTTGCCGGCGCTCGACGCCTCGACGCCGGCCGTGCTGACGCGGCTGGCCGTCACCGCAAATCCCTGGCCGGGCTCGGTGGCGATCTGGAAATCGTCCGATGGCGCGAGTTTCGAGGTCGCCGCGGTCGCCGCGGCACCGTGCGTGATCGGCGAGACGCTGGATGCACTGCCGGCGGGTCCGAGCGCGCGCTGGGACCGCGCCAGTTCGGTGCGCGTCAAACTCTACGGCGGCGCACTGGCGTCGATCCCGGACGCGCGGGTGCTCGAAGGCGGCAACGCCGCGGCGGTGCAGAACCTCGACGGCGGCTGGGAGATCCTGCAATTCGCCAATGCCGAACTGGTCGACGGCCAGACCTATCGACTGTCGCGTTTGCTGCGCGGGCAGGCCGGCAGCGAGGGTGCGATGGCCGGTCCCCTGCCGTCAGGCGCGCCGTTCGTGGTGCTCGGCGCGCACATGATTCCGGTCGCGCAAGGACTGGACGCACTGGCGCGGCCGATGCAGTTGCGCATCGTGGCTTCCGGCCGCGCTCACGACGATCCGACCGCGGTGGCGCTGACGGTGACGCCCGGCGACGCCGCGCTAAAACCGCTGGCGCCGGTGCATGTCGCCGCGGTTCGCGCCGGCGGCGGCATCCACATCTCCTGGATCAGACGCACGCGGATCGACGGCGACGGATGGGGTGTCGAGGTCCCGCTCGGTGAAGAAACGGAGGCGTACGCGCTGGAGATCGTCTCCGGTAGCGCGGTAGTACGAACGATCGCATGCACGTCGCCGCAGGCGGTGTATGCGGCCGCCGATGAGCTCGCGGACTTTGGCGCGGTGCAGACCAGCCTGCATATTCGCGTTGCGCAGTTGTCGAGCACCGTCGGCGCCGGGCTTGCGGCGGACGTCACGCTCCGAGTTTGACGCGATGACGCAGGGTGGGCAAAGGCGCACATGCGCGGTGCCCACCGGATTTACGCAGGGCTTGCGATCGCGGGTCAAGCCCGCGCAAGACCCCCCATGATCGGACTAACACCATGACCGACACCCCCAACCTCGGATTGCCTTTCATCGAAGGCGGTCAGGCGCAGAAGCATGTTACGCATAATGAAGCGCTGCGCATTCTCGATGCGGCGATCCAGATCGCGGTGCTGGATCTGACGCGCACCGCGCCGCCGCCGTCGCCGGCCGAAGGCGAACGCCATGTGGTCGCGTCCGGGGCGAGCGGGGCGTGGGCGGGGCAGGGCAATGCGATTGCGACCTGGCAGGACGGCGCCTGGGCGTTTCTTACGCCGAGGACCGGCTGGTGCATCTGGTCGGTGGCGGACGCGATCGTGTTCGTATTCGACGGCGCGCATTGGCGCGACCTGCGCGACTTGCCGGTGACGCTGGACAACGCCACGCATGTCGGCATCAACACCACCGCGAGTTCTCCCAACCTGCTCAGCGTCAAATCCAACGCGGCGCTGCTCAGCGCGATCGCCGTCGCCAACGGCGGCAGCGGCGACGCGCGGCTGCAGATTTCCAAGGAAAGCGCTTTGAAAACCGCCTCGGTCGTTTTCTCCGACGCTTTTTCCGGACGCGCCGAATTCGGCCTGGTCGGCACGGACGCGTTCAAGCTGAAAGTTTCCGCCGACGGATCGGCGTGGATCGACGCCTTCAGCATCGATCAGAGTTCGGGCAATCTGGCATTGCCGCGCGGGCTTGCGCTGACCGGCGTGATCGCGCCGGCGCAGATCACGTCGAATCAAAACGACTACAATCCCGCGGGCGCCGCCGCGGCGTCCGTGCTGCAAGTATCGTCGGACGCCTCGCGCAGCATTTCCGGCCTTGCCGGCGGCGCGGAAGGGCGCATCATCAGCGTCATCAATGTCGGCGGCCAGCCGGTCGCGCTGTTGGACGAGAGCGCGGCGTCGACGGCAGCGAACCGCTTTACCCTGGGCGGCGATCTCGTCATCTCCGCCAAGCAGGCGGCAATGCTGCGCTATGACGGCACCGCGGCGCGCTGGCAGACCATGGCGCGGCCGGCCGTGCCGGGCACCCTGCTGGCGGCCAGCAATCTGTCCGACGTGGCGGTAAGAATCACCGCGCGCGACAACCTTTCGGTCCGCGGCGCCGACATTGCATCGGCCTCAACGATCAACCTGGAAGCCGCGACCGGCAATCTCGTCGATGTCACCGGCACCACGACGATAACGGCGATCACGCTCGGCGACGGCCACGAACGCGCGGTCCGATTCACCGCGGCGCTGACGCTGACCAACGGCGCCTCGCTGGTGCTGCCGGGCGGCGCCAGCATCGTCACCGCGGCCGGGGATTTTGCGGTGTTTCGCGGCTACGCCTCCGGGGTCGTTCGCTGCGCGAGCTATACGCCGGCTGCAAAAACGGACGCGCGCAACCTGATCGGCGCGACCGGCAACCTTGTGGCGCTGACGGTTTTGACCTCGTCGGCAACCTGGACCAGGGCCGCGGCCACCAGATCGGTGGTCGTCGAGCTCAAGGGCGGCGGCGGCGGTGGCGGCGGCGTGGGTGCTGCGACGGGCTACCTCAGCGGCGCCGGCGGCGGCGAAGGCGGCGTGGCCATCAAACGCATCACCTCGCCGGGCGTGACCGAGACGGTGACGGTCGGAGCCGGCGGGGCGGCGGGCGCCAACACCGGCGGCAATGGCGGCGCCGGCGGCACTTCCAGTTTCGGCGCCTGGTGCTCGGCAAGCGGCGGCGCAGGGGGCGCCGGCAATACCGGCAGCAGCGTCGTGCAGCCCGGAGGTGCCGGCGGTATCGGTTCCGGCGGCGATCACAACCGGCGCGGCGGGCCGGGCATGCTGAACAGCGCCTTCGCAGCCGGTACGCTGGCGGTCAGCGGCCAGGGCGGCGGCCAAGGCGGCGGCGCGTCGGTGTTCAGTTCCTTTCCCGGCAACCCCGGGGCCAATGGCGGCGGCGGCTCCGGCGCATCGAGCGCGCAATTCGCAGGCAACGCCGCGGCGGCCGGCGGCGCCGGCGGCGATGGGTACGTCATGGTGTGGGAATATGCGTGAGCCCGGATGCGGTGACCGGCCTCATCGCAACGCGGGCCGGTCCGAAGCAGGCAAACTCAGCGGGTCGACTGCGGCAACGGCGCGCCGCCGACCGAGATGGCGGGAGGCGGTTGCTTCGGCGCGGCGGGTTTCCTGCGCGGCGCCGGCGAAACCGGTGTGGGCGCAGGCGGAGCCGAAGCCGGAAGCGCGGCCTGGGCCGGCGCCGGCGGACGCTCCAGCGTATCCACTTTTGCCGCCAGCGCCGCCACCTGGTCGGACAGCCGCTTGATCTCCGCCTGTTGCGCCGCCAGCAGTTGCGCGTTCGATTGCAGTGGGCCGGCGAGTTGCTGCTGCATGGCTTGCAGGTCCTTCAACGCGACAGGCTTGTCGGCGGCGGCGGCGACCGGTGCCGTTTGCGGTCCGGTTCCGAACGAGAACGACGGCATTGATGGAAACGCAACGCCGCCATAGGCGCGCCATGCGAAAGCGGAAGCGATGCCGAACAGGGCCAGCGCAGCGACAACAGCGACCGGGATCCAGCGCCGGCGTTGCGGGCCAGGTTCGGTTTCGTAACTGACATCGTCGGGAAACAGATGGGCCACTAAAACTCCCCGTTTTCAATCCGGCCGATCTTACGACTTATCGCGATAGCGGCTCAAGACATTCCCCGGAGTTTCAGCATGTTGCAATCGTCTTTCGGCGAGGCATTGTGGCGCCTGTGGCCCTCGGGTGACGCCAGGGTTCCCGGTCTGCGTGCGGGCATCGCCAGCAGCGCGCCGACGGTGTTCCAACGTCACGGCATCAACTCACCGCTTCTGATCGCCCACGTCATGGCGCAGATCAGCCACGAATGCGGCGCCGGGCATGACGTGGTCGAGAACCTGAATTACAGCGCGGGCCGCATGATGCAGGTATGGCCGTCGCGGTTTCCGACCATGGCGGGCGCTGCACCCTATGCCGGCAATGCGCGGGCGCTCGCCAACAAGGTCTACAATGGCCGCATGGGCAATGCCGCCGGCTCCGACGACGGCTGGAATTTTCGCGGCCGCGGCGCGGTGCAGACCACGGGGCGCGAAGGCTATGCGCGGCTGGCCGCCGCTGTCGGGCTCGATCTCGTCCGGCATCCCGATCTCGTCAACGATCCTGCGCATTTTCTCGAATGCGGCGTGGCGGATTTTATCCTGTGCGGATGCCTGCCGTTTGCAAGTGCCGATGACGTGTCGAATGTCACGAGGCGGTTGAACGGCGGCACCGTCGGCCTGGCGCAGCGCCGGGCCTGGCTCGCGAAATGGAAGAGCGCGCTGGGCGAGGGGCCGGTGGTGCTTGCGCCCGCGCCGGTACCCGCGCGTCCGCGGGCGCCGGTCGCGCCATCGCCGCCATCGGCCGCGCCGCAGTCCCTGCGCGCGCGATTCATCGCCGCGTTCGTCGCGGCATTCAGGAGGAACTGACCATGTTCGAACGAATCGAAGGAGCGCTGTGATGGACTGGGGCGATCTTGCAAAACAGGTGATCTCGCTCGGTGCGCCGATGCTCGGCTCCGCCTTGGGCGGGCCGCTCGGCGGCGTGGCCGGTGAAATTCTCGCCAAGGCGGTGGGCTCGGTGACGCCGACCCCGGCGGCGGTGCAGACCGCCTTGCCGGCGGCCGATCCGGCGAAGCTCGCGGAGGCTGAAGCGCAATGGGCGGAAATGATCCGCGCCGAGGCTGAAACCCAGCGCGCCGCGATCGTTGAAACGCAGGCCACCATCCGCACCGAAATCGCCTCCAGCGATCCGGTGCAGCGCTGGTGGCGGCCGGCCTATGCGTTCGAGCTGACGGCCGAATGCGCAGGGCTGTGGCTCGTGCTGGTGCACGAATTCTGGACCGGCGACATTGCAACCATCAATGCGCTGGTCGGCGCCACCACGCTGCTGGTGGCCTATTGGGGCTTCCGCTTCGGCGTGCTGGGCGTCTATATCTCGGGCCGCACCCGCGAGAAGGTCAGCGCCGCCACCGGCCAGGACGCGCCCGGCGCGCTGGAAAAACTGGTCAAGGCGGTGGTGAAGAAAAGGTAATGTTCGGGGTTAGTGTTTGTTCATGGAGCATTCACGCGCGCCAGCATCATGTGGCGGCGAACGTGCCGAACAAATGCGGAGCCCCTGTTGCGCCTGCTCGTCGTTGAAGATGATCCCGACCTCAACCGTCAGCTCACCACGGCGCTGACCGACGCCGGCTATGTGGTCGATCGCGCCTTCGACGGCGAGGAGGGGCACTTCCTCGGCGACAGCGAACCCTACGACGCCGTGGTGCTCGACATCGGCCTGCCGAAGATGGACGGCATCTCGGTGCTGGAAGCATGGCGGCGCAACAAGCGCGCGATGCCGGTGCTGATCCTGACCGCGCGCGACCGCTGGAGCGACAAGGTGCAGGGCTTCGACGCCGGCGCCGACGACTACGTGGCAAAGCCGTTTCACCTCGAGGAAGTCCTCGCCCGCATCCGCGCGCTGCTGCGCCGCACCGCCGGCCATGCCCAGTCCGAACTGACCTGCGGGCCGGTGTCGCTGGATACCCGTACCGGCCGCGTCAGCGTATCCGGCAATCCCGTCAAGATGACCTCGCACGAGTATCGGCTGCTGGCCTATCTGATGCATCATACCGGACGCGTGGTGTCGCGCACCGAACTCGTCGAGCATCTCTACGACCAGGATTTCGACCGCGACAGCAACACCATCGAAGTCTTCGTCGGCCGCATCCGCAAAAAGCTCGACGTCGATATTATCCAGACCGTGCGCGGCCTCGGCTATCTGCTGACGCCGCCGGCAGACGCGCAGTAGAATTCTCGCCACCCTTCGGTCGTTCCCGCGCAGGCTGGGGTATGCACATATCGCGTCATACGCGGGCTTGACCCGCGTATCCATCGATCTTCGGAAGAGTCGTTTCGAAGGGGATGGATTGCCGGGACGAGCCCGGCAATGACGGCGAGATGTGTGCATCCAGTAGGTCGAGCCCGGCAATGACGCCGGTGCATATCCTGGCGCAGGCGGGGACGACGTGGGTGCTCGCGGCATCTCCCTTCCTGCATTGTTCACATCCGGACTGTAATTCTCGGGTGGTTTGGTTCAGAACGTCTGGCGATGGACATGCAACCCCCCAACGAACGTCCGAACCGCCGCGCCAGTTCGCTGGCCACGCGGCTGTTCGTTTCGGCCACCGCATGGGTGGTGGTGATCCTGCTGATCACCGGGGTGGTGCTGTCGTCGGTGTACCGCTCCGCCTCCGAGCGCGCCTTCGATCGCCGCCTCAATCTCTATCTGCGCACGCTGGTCGCCGATGTCGCGACCCCGGACGAGCCGCCGGACAAGCAAATGCAGTCACTGGGCGAGCCGTTGTTCGAGCTGCCGCTGTCGGGCTGGTACTGGCAGGTCACCCGAAACGACGGCGAAAAGCCCGACGTGAAATCCTCGCGCTCGCTGTGGGACAAGAAGCTGCCCAACCTCGAAGAGCACGGCAATGAGTTGACCGCGGCCGGCATCCGCATCGGTTATGTGGATGGCCCGGAAGGGCAGAGCCTGCGCATGGTGGAGCGGCCGGTCGATCTCGGCGCCGACGGCAAATATCTGGTGATGGTGGCCGGCGACGCATCGGAGATTTTCGAGGAAACCCGCGCCTTCGACTATTATCTCGGCGGCACGTTCGCCGCGTTGTCGGTGGTGCTGGTGCTGACGACGATCTTTCAGGTCCGGTTCGGTCTGGCGCCCCTGAAGCGCATCTCGGACGCCATCGCCGACATCCGCTCCGGCCGCGCCGAACGGCTGGAGGGCGAATTCCCGGTGGAGATCGCGCCGCTGGCGCGCGAAACCAACGCGCTGATCGACGCCAACCGCGAGATCGTCGAGCGCGCGCGCACCCATGTCGGCAATCTTGCGCATGCCATCAAGACGCCGCTGTCGGTCATCGTCAACGAGGCTTCATCGCGCGGCGGCGACCCATTGGCGGCAAAGGTTCTGGAGCAGGCCGAGGTGATGCGCGACCAGGTGGCCCATCACCTGGAGCGCGCGCGCATCGCCGCGCGGCTGACCATCATCGGCACCGTCACCGAGGTAGCCCCGGCGATCGAGGCGTTGCGCCGGACCATGGAGAAGATCCACCGCGACCGCGGCGTCGTCATCGACGTCGAGGCTGACACGTCCGCGAAATTCCGTGGCGAACGCCAGGATCTCGAGGAAATGGCCGGCAATCTGGTCGACAATGCCTGCAAGTGGGCGGAATCCCGGGTGTTCATCGAGGTGCTGGTCGAGCGCGCGGGCAATGCCGGGATGCGAAGCGGCGTGGAAGCCGGTCCGTTGCTGCGCATCATCGTCGACGACGACGGCCGCGGCCTGTCGCCCGCCGAACGCGCCCAGGTCTCACGCCGCGGCCAACGGCTCGATGAATCCAAGCCGGGATCCGGGCTGGGGCTGTCGATCGTGGTCGATCTGGCGGCGTTGTACGGCGGGAACTTGACCCTGGGCAGCGCCCCCATCGGGGGCTTGCGGGCGGAACTGGTGCTGCCGGGGGTCTGAGATTCGTCAAGACCTATGTTGCGACGCCTGGCCAAGTGACGTTGCAGGCTTCGATCCCGTGTCTCGACAGCCGCGACCTTCCCGATCACGACCCGCCGCTTTCCCGCCTGAATTCTGCCGTTTCTAGGCACCCGTGTATTAATACGGCCGCTATTTGCCGCACAACGGAGTTCCCATGATCGACCTGAAGTCGGCGTTGCTGCTGCTGACGGCGCTGGCACTCGGCGGGTGCGATCTCACGTCGAGAGGCGGCGCCGGTGAAGGTGCGACCGGCGGCAGCGCCGTTGTTTCGGGCGGCACCGGTGACGCCGCCACGGCATCCAGCGCCCTGACCAACGCCGAACTGGGCCGGCTGATCGGCACCAGAATCGGCGCGGCGCTGAACGACGACGACCGCAAACTCGCCTATGAGGCCCAGATCAAGGCGCTGGAAAGCGGCTCGCCGGGCGCGCCGATGCCATGGCGGAATCCCGTCTCCGGCCGCTACGGCAATATCGTGCCCGGCCCAGCCTACGACCGCAAGGGCGCGCAGTGCCGGGGATATTCGCATTCGGTGACCATCGGTGCTCAGATCGAGATCGCCCGCGGCACCGCCTGCCGCAGTACCGAGGGTGTCTGGACCGCAGTCGGTTAGGGTTCGCTGCCGTCATTCCAGGCGCGCGGCGGTGCGGATCGATGCGAGCATCAATGGTGTCGCCGGTTCGCGCCTTGCAACGATGCCTTTCCTTCCCCTTCCTCAACGCCTTCTTAACGCCGGTCCTGCTAAGACACTCGGTGGACGCCTTTTGGCGTCTGCACAGGCATGAGCAGACAGGTGCATGGGGCAGACATCGACCGAGCGGTTGAGGGACTATCTCGCGCAGCTTCCGCCGCAGGCGCAGGCGCTGCTGATGCGGGAGTTCGAGCGTGCCATCGAACGCGGCGAGGATCTCGCCGTCGCCACCTTCGTGCTCGCGCAATTGCGCACCGTGGTGCGCGGCGCCGACGACGCGGCGCGGCCGCGCACCGACGATCCGGCGCGGCTCGTCTTCCGCACGTTGGAGCCGTTCCTGGTCGAAGGCAGTTTGCCGGCCCGTCCGGGTCAGATCCGGCGCGCGTCGCTGCCGCCGATCTGGCAATGGCTGGTCCGCGACGGCGCGCCGGACGCCTACAAGGCGTTCGAGACGGAGCTGGCGCGCGTGAGGGAATCCGCATCCTCGTCCGAACTCGACCAGGCGGTGCGCAAGTTCCAGCTCGCGGCCAGCGAGGCGATCGGCAGCATCGCGGCGCCGACGTCCGGCGGAGACGGGCAGCGCGCGCTCGGACGCGTCGGGCCGCCGAACGTGACCGAGGATATGCTTCATGCAGGTTCGGTGCTGGGCGCGCATGAAGCACTGGACACCTTCAGCGGCCGGCTGCCGAGCTATCTGCGGATCTTCGCGGACTCGCAGATCGCCTCGGTAACGGCCGCGCTCAACGTTCCTTCGTTGCAGACGCCGCATGTGCTGCCGTTCGCGCTGTCGCTGGTGATGCAACGGTTGTCGTCGCCGTGGCAGATCATCCGCCTTGCCATCAAGATCGCCGGCTCCGACGACGAAATCCGCGTCGCCGCCACCTCCTGCGGCGTCGCGGTTACCATGGCGCTGCACGAGCTGTCCTGCGTCGCGGCCAGCCTGCGCGTGGACATCAAGCGCGGCCAGTTCAATGACGTCGCCGAACATCTCAAAACCATCCATGACGGCGTGCGCGGCTTGCGCACCGAGCTCGATCTGCGCAACGATTCGCCGTGGGGCAGGCAACTGACCGCGCTGCGTGCCGATATTTCCAACACGTTGCAATCGGAGATCGACAGCGTCCCGGGACGGGTCCGGCGCCTGCTGCGCCAGCGTGCGGACAAGGACATTTCGCCCGGCAGCCGGCTCGATCCGTCCGAGGTCGAGGAAACCGCCGACCTGATCGAGTTCGTCGCGGTGTGCCGCACCTATGCCAGCGAACTCGCCATCAACGAAGTCACGCTGCGCACCTTTTCCGATTTGCAGCATTACGTCGAACACTCCACTGAGACCTTGGTGCAATCGCTGCGCGGCGCCGATCAGCGCATCCGCGCTTTCCGCCAGACCCAGGTCAAGGCCGCGATCCGCTTCTGCGACGTGCTGTTCGGCCACGACTACGCCTCGCTGATGTCGAGGGCCGCCGAGAACGCGCTGTCCGGTGAGCGCAAGCCGTCACGGGCGGGGTAGGAGCATACCTGCATTGCTGTTGACCCGGCCAAGGCAGGGAATTAGCCTTCCGGCATGGTAGGCACCATATCGCGCATCAATTTCATCAGCATTTCCGGGCGCACCGTCACCGCGGATTACGCGAACCTGCCCGACGGATTCAAGGTGCTGTTTGTCAGCAAGACCAGCGGAGAGCGGATGAGCGAGCCGGTGACGGTGATCGGAACGGTACCGTTTCCGCTGGTGATCAACCTCCCCGACACCTTCCCCTCCGGCGATTATTTTCTGATCGCCACCGGCGCCAATGACGAACAGTTCGCCGAGAGCGTCGAGTTCTACGTCGGCTGAGCGCGGTGGACCGAACGAGCCGCGTCGAATTCCGATCGACCGTGATGTCTCCGCCTTCACTGCCGTAATTGTCAATTGCGCCTGCATTCGGCCCATGGTGTAAACCTGCGCATCCGCGGCGCCGTTCGGCGCGCCGCGCCGCCGGAACCCGACTGAATGACGCTGTGGTTTGTGTTTGCGCTGATGACGTCCGCCGCGGTGTTTGCCGTGCTGTGGCCGCTCGGGCGCGGACTGCGGTCGCAGCGCCAGGGCAATGAAAGCGTGGTTTACAAAGACCAGCTTGCCGAGATCGATCGCGACGTCGCCAGCGGCCTGATCACGTCGCCGGAGGCTGCGGCGGCGCGGGTCGAGATCGGCCGCCGGCTGCTGGCGGCGGCGGATGCGGAACGCGAGTTGCCGTCATCGCCTAACGTCGCCTTGCGCCGTACCGTGGCGGTGATCGCGCTGGCCGGGCTGCCGATCGCAGCGCTGACGTTCTATTTGCCGCTCGGTTCGCCCAAACTTCCCGACTTTCCGCTTGGCCAGCGCGCGCAGGCGCCGGCGGCCTCGCAGCCGCTCGACAATCTGGTGGCGCAGGTCGAGGCGCACCTGGAGAAAAATCCGGCCGATGGCCGCGGCTGGAGCGTGCTGGCGCCGGTGCTGGCCAAGCTCGGCCGCTTCGACGACGCCGTTCGGGCCTATCGCAATTCGATCACCTACAACGGCGACAGCGCGTCGCGGCGCGCCGACCTCGGCGAGGCGATGATGGCGGCGGCAGGCGGCGTCGTCACGTCGGAGGCGAAAGCCGAGTTCGAGCGCGCGATTGCGCTGAACGCCGACGAGGTCAAGGCAAGTTATTTCCTGGGCCTGGCCGCCGAGCAGGACGGCCGCGCCGACGAGGCCACCTCGATCTGGCGCGCGATGCTGGCCAAGGCGCCGCCGGATGCGCCGTGGCGTCCGCTGGTGCAGGCGGCATTGGCGCGGGTCGGCGGCGGTCCTTCGGCGCCGGCGCTGTCCGACGGCACCATGGCTGCCGCAAAAGACATGAGCGAAACCGATCGCAGCGCCATGATTCGCGGCATGGTCGATCGGCTGGCGAGCCGCCTGAAGCAGAACGGCGATGACGTCGAGGGATGGCTGCGGCTGGTGCGTGCCTATATGGTGATGGGCGACCGCGACAGGGCCAGGGGCGCCGGCGCGGACGCGCGCCAGGCTGTCGCCAATGACGCCGAGCGGCTGCGCACGCTGAACGAGGGGCTGAAAAACCTTGGACTGGATGGATAGTAAATGACGCGCAGGCAGCGGCGGTTGACGATGATCGGCGGATCGCTCGCCGTGCTGGCGCTCGCCGCGGCGCTGGTGCTGAACGCGCTGCGCGATTCCATCGTGTTCTTCTCGACGCCGTCGATGGCGGCAGAAAAACATATTCCCGCGGGAAAACGGTTCCGGCTCGGCGGTCTGGTGGAGAACGGCTCGCTGGTGCGCGGCAACAATCTCGCGGTCAGTTTCAAGGTGTCCGACGGCGGCGCGACCTTGCCGGTGACCTATCAGGGAATTTTGCCCGACCTGTTCCGCGAAGGACAGGGCGTCGTCGCCGAGGGCGTGCTCGATGCGGCCGGCGTGTTCAAGGCCGACACCGTGCTCGCCAAGCATGACGAGACCTACATGCCCAAGGACGTCGCCGACGCCCTGAAGAAGCAGGGCCATTGGAAGGACGATTACGGCGCAAAGCCGGCGCCGACGCAGGGAGCCGCAAAATGATCGCGGAAGCCGGACACTATGCGCTGGTGCTGGCGCTGGCGCTGGCGCTGATCCAGTCCACCGTGCCGATTTTGGGCGCGCGATGGCGCGATCCCGCGCTGATGAATGTCGCGCGCTCCGCCGCACTGGCGCAATTGCTGTTCGCAGCGGTGTCGTTCGCCGGCCTGGTGACGCTGCATGTCACTTCGGATTTTTCCGTGGTCAATGTGTTCGAGAATTCGCATTCGCTCAAACCGCTGATCTATAAAATCACCGGCGTGTGGGGCAACCACGAAGGCTCGATGCTGCTGTGGGTGAGCATCCTGGCGCTGTTCGGCGGCCTCGTCGCCGCCTTCGGCAACAACCTGCCGCTGTCGCTGCGCGCGCATGTGCTGAGCGTGCAGGCCTGGATCGCATCCGCGTTCTATCTGTTCATCCTGGTCACCTCGAACCCGTTCCTGCGCATCGCCAACCCGCCGATCGAGGGCCGCGACCTCAATCCGGTGCTGCAGGACATCGGCCTCGCCGTGCATCCGCCGATGCTGTATCTCGGCTATGTCGGTTTTTCGATTTCGTTTTCGTTCGCGGTTGCGGCGCTGCTCGAAGGCCGCATCGACGCGGCATGGGCGCGCTGGGTGCGGCCCTGGACGCTGGTGGCGTGGATCTTCCTCACGCTCGGCATCGCGATGGGGTCGTACTGGGCCTATTACGAACTGGGCTGGGGCGGCTGGTGGTTCTGGGACCCGGTGGAAAACGCCTCCCTGATGCCGTGGCTGGCCGGCACCGCGCTGCTGCATTCCGCCGTGGTGATGGAGAAGCGCAACGCGCTGAAGGTCTGGACCATTCTGCTGGCGATCCTGACCTTCTCGCTGTCGCTGCTCGGTACTTTCCTGGTGCGCTCGGGCGTGCTGACCTCGGTGCACGCCTTCGCGACCGATCCGACGCGCGGCGTATTCATCCTGCTGATCCTCTGCATCTTCATCGGCGGCAGTCTTTCACTGTATGCCTGGCGTGCGTCGGCGCTGAAGCAGGGCGGACTGTTCGCGCCGATCTCGCGCGAGGGCGCGCTGGTGCTCAACAATCTGTTTCTGACCACCGCCTGCGCCACCGTGTTCATCGGCACGCTGTATCCGCTGGCGCTCGAGGTCATCACCGGCGACAAGATCTCGGTCGGCGCGCCGTTCTTCAATCTCACTTTTGGCCCGCTGTTCATTCCGCTGATGATCGCGGTGCCGTTCGGGCCGTTGCTGGCCTGGAAGCGCGGCGATCTCTTCGCCGCTGCGCAACGCCTGATGGCGGCCGGCGTCGCGGCGCTGATCGCGATCGCGGTGCTGTGGGCATGGAGCCGCGGCGGCGCGGCGCTGGCGCCGCTGGCGATCGGATTGGCGGTTTTCGTCATTGCCGGTGCGCTCAGCGACCTGGCCGAGCGTACCGGCTTTTTCCGCATGCCGTTTGCAACCGCGATGCGGCGGACGCGGGGATTGCCGCGCTCGACCTGGGGCACGGCGCTGGCGCATGCCGGCGTCGGCGTGGCGCTGATCGGGATTGTCTGCGAAACCACCTGGAACAGCGAATACATCGGATCGATGAAAACCGGCGACGTCGCCAACGTCGCCGGCTATCAACTGAAACTCGACGGCGTCACGCAGAAGCAGGGACCGAATTTTCGCGAGCAGATCGCGCAATTCACGGCGATGCTGGACGGCGAGCGCATCAGCGTCATGACGCCGTCGAAACGCAACTTCGCGACACGCCAGTCTTCCACCACCGAGGCGGCGCTGCTGACCCGCGGCGCCAGCCAGCTCTATATTTCGCTCGGCGACACGTCGGCCGATGGCGCCGTCGCGGTGCGGATCTATCACAAGCCGCTGGTGCTCCTGATCTGGTTCGGTCCGGTGCTGATGGCGTTCGGCGGGCTGCTGTCGCTGTCCGACCGGCGGCTGCGCGTCGGCGCACCTAAGCCTGCCAAGGCCGCGCGCGGCCTGCAGGCGGCGGAGTAATGAGCATCGCGCTCCATTCCGCCGCCGCCGTCCCCGCGCAGGCGGGGATCCACATACTCCCTGGCTTGCCCTTTCAGGCGACGGCGCGTCCGCGGATACACCTGAGCGGCACGGCGGATGGGTCTCCGCCCGCGCGGGGACGGCGGCCGATGTCCGGCAAACGCCTTCGCATCGGTCTGACGGTATTGTGGCTTGGATTAACGCTGTCGTCACAAGCTCTCGCCGTGCAGCCCGATGAGATCATGGCCGACCCGGTAAAGGAATCCCGCGCGCGCGAGCTGTCGCGCGGGTTGCGCTGCATGGTGTGCCAGAACCAGTCGATCGACGATTCCGATGCGCCGCTGGCGCGCGACTTGCGCCTGTTGGTGCGCGAGCGCATCGCCGCCGGCGACAGCGATGCCGAGGTGATGGATTTCCTGGTGGCGCGTTATGGCGAATTCGTGCTGCTGAAGCCACGGCTGAAACCGCACACGCTGCTGCTGTGGCTGCTGCCGCCCTTCGCGCTGGCCGGCGGCGGGCTGGCGCTGTGGATGCATGGGCGACGGCGAGCGAAAGCCACGGCGGACGAAGATCCATCGTTCAAGCTGAGTGCGGATGAAGAAGCGCGGCTGGAGCGGCTGATCGCTGCAGAACCGGTCTCGAAGGAGTAAGCGGTCCATCCCCCCAACCGTCATTCCGGGATGCGCCTCTTGGCGCAGGGCGCGCGCCACGATGACAAGGTGCGCCAAACCGCCGCATTCAGTGGCGCCTTCATTACCAAGAATTAATTCGCCCGCCAGCGCGCCGTAAGGCGGCAATCCCCATCTTCATCGGGCAACGGTGCTCGCCACGCACCATCGATTTCTAGGCCCTCTGGAGACTTTCGTATGACTGACCGTCCCGCCGATCTTTCCTCGCTCCCGTCCTATCGCGCGCCGCGGCGCTCGCTGTTCTCCGCGCGCAAATTCGCGCTGATGGCCTCCGTCGTGGCGGGCCTCGGCGTTGCCGGATACGGCCTCAGCCCGGCGCCGCACGACGTGTTCTCCAGCACCGCCTACGCGCAGGTCGACAAGCAGGTGAAGCAGCAGGTCGCGCAGCCCGTGGGCTTCGCTGACATTGTCGAGCGCGTAAAGCCCTCGGTCATTTCAGTGCGTGTCAATATCGGCGAGAAGGTTGCCAAGGATGACGGCGCCAACAGGAATGACGAGGATTCGCCGTTTCAGCCGGGCTCGCCGATGGAGCGTTTCTTCAGGCGCTTCGGCGGTCCCGATGGCATGCCGCCGGGAATGCGTGGCGGTCCGCGCGGCGGCCGCGGCCAGGTCACCGGCCAGGGCTCCGGCTTCTTCATCTCGGCTGACGGGTTTGCGGTAACCAACAATCACGTGGTCGACGGCGCCGACAAGGTCGAGGTCACCACCGACGACGGCAAGATCTACAAGGCGAAGGTGATCGGCACCGACGCGCGCACCGACGTGGCGTTGATCAAGGTCGAAGGCGGCTCCAACTTCCCGTTCGCGAAACTCTCGGACGGCAAACCGCGCATCGGCGACTGGGTGCTGGCGGTCGGCAATCCGTTCGGGCTCGGCGGCACGGTCACTGCCGGCATCGTCTCGGCGTCCGGCCGCGACATCGGCAACGGCCCCTACGACGATTTCATCCAGATCGATGCGCCGGTGAACAAGGGCAACTCCGGCGGTCCGGCGTTTGACACTTCCGGCGAGGTGATGGGCGTCAATACCGCGATCTATTCGCCATCCGGCGGCAGCGTCGGCATCGCGTTCTCGATCCCCGCCTCCACCGTGAAGACGGTGATCGCGCAGCTCAGGGACAAGGGGAGCGTCAGCCGCGGCTGGATCGGCGTGCAGATTCAGCCGGTCACCCCTGAAATCGCCGACACCCTTGGCCTGCAGAAGGCCGAAGGCGCGCTGGTTGCCGAACCGCAGGCCAACGGCCCGGCGGCCAAGGCCGGCATCGAATCCGGCGACGTCATCACCTCGGTGAACGGCGAGACGGTCAAGGATGCCCGCGAACTCGCGCGCACCATCGGCGGCCTGGCGCCCGGTGCCGCGGTAAAACTCAACGTGCTGCACAAGGGCAAGGACACCGTCGTCAACCTGACGCTCGGGCAGTTGCCGAACTCGGTCGAGGCAAAAGCCGACAGCAACGACAACGGCGACAAGGGTGGCCTGAAGCGCGGCACCGACGTGCCGAAACTCGGCCTCACGCTTGCGCCTGCCGACACCGTGGCCGGCGCCGGCAAGGATGGCGTGGTGGTCACAGAGGTCGATCCGAAGAGTGCGGCGGCGGAGCGCGGCTTCAAGGAAGGCGACGTCATTCTCGAAGTCGCGGGAAAAGGCGTCACCTCCGCGGGTGACGTACGCGAGGCGATCAACGCCGCGCGCGTCGACAACAAGAACAGCGTTCTGATGCGGGTCAAGAGCGGCGGTTCATCGCGTTTTGTCGCGGTGCCGCTGGCCAAGGGCTAGGCCCAGAGCCGATGTTCGAAGCGCGTTGATCGCAAACCGGCGGCGGCCTTGCGGGATGCGCTTGCAACGGATGGAGAGTGTCGTTGGCATCAGTCGCCCCCGCCGACGGCGCTTTCCGGGGGGCGGGCCGAAAGCCCGTCCCCTAACATTACCTTCCGGTGGAATATGCCCCCCTCCGTCGGAAGGTTAAAAGGGCGGTGAGGTCCCCCAGCTTCACCGCCCGCTTTTTTCTCCCGAGCCTCGGAGCGGTCGCTCGGCTTGCATGCTGAGAGTGAGCGCACCATGTTGACAGACAGCCAACCCGCCCTGAGCCGATCCAGCACCCAGATGCGCCTCCTCATCATCGAAGACGACCGCGAGTCCGCCGATTATCTGGTCAAGGCGTTTCGCGAGGTCGGTTACGTCGCCGATCTGGCTGGCGACGGCGAGGAGGGACTGGCGCTTGCCGACAGTGGCGACTACGACGTGCTGGTGGTCGATCGCATGCTGCCCAAGCGCGACGGCCTTTCCGTGATCGGCACCTTGCGCGAGAAGGGCAACCGCACGCCGGCGCTGATCCTTTCCGCGCTCGGTCAGGTCGATGACCGCATCAAGGGACTGCGCGCCGGCGGCGACGACTACCTGCCGAAGCCGTATGCCTTCGCCGAACTGCTGGCGCGGGTCGAGGTGCTGTCGCGCCGCAATGTCGGCCCCGCCGAGGAAACCGTCTATCGCGTCGGCGACCTCGAGCTCGACCGGCTATCGCACCGCGTCGCCCGCGGCCAGGACGAACTGACCCTGCAGCCGCGCGAGTTCCGGCTGCTGGAATACCTGATGAAGCATGCCGGGCAAGTGGTGACGCGCACCATGCTCCTGGAAAACGTCTGGGATTATCATTTCGATCCGCAGACCAACGTCATCGACGTCCACATCTCCCGCCTTCGCTCCAAGATCGACAAGGGATTCGAGCGCCCGCTGCTGCATACGATCCGCGGCGCGGGGTATATGATCCGGGACGGGGTAAGGTAGGGCGCGTTCGTTTCCGGCGTCTCTTACCTTACCGCCTCACCGGTTTTGGTCTTTGGCTTTGCCGGCAGGTTTTTCAAATCCGCCTTCGCCGTCGCCCTGGCCGCCTTCGGCGTCTCCACGCTGCGCGCATTGCCCCAGGGGTCGACCGGGCCCTTTTCGGGGACGTTGCCGAGGGATCGCTTGTAGGCTCGTTCCGCTTCCTTTTCCTGCTCGAGCTCGCCCGGCGTCTTGGGCTTGGCGACGTCGCCATATCTGGGAACCGGCTTGTCCTGCGCAATCGCCGGCGCGGCCAGCAACGCGATGATCGCCGCGGCGCCAAAAGCTCTGATACGCATGCTGTCTCCCGGTTCAAATCGTGGTCTGCCGCCCGATCATAAACCGGAAAGCGGCGGACGTGAATGATTTGTCACTTCTGGATGCTCGTAAAATGGGTAATGATCAGCATTATGAATGGCTTCCGGCATCCAAAATGCCTTGCGGGATGTAGAGCGTGACGGCATTCGGCAAGCTGATCCGCACCACGGCGTTTCGGCTGACGCTGGTCTATCTGTTGCTGTTTGCGCTGTTTGCGGCCTCGCTGCTCGGCTATTTCGCCTGGAATACCCGGCGGCTGATCAACGAACAGATCATCACCACGGTGAACAACGAAACCGACGAGATCAGCAACATCTTTGCGCGGCGCGGCCTGCGCGCGTTGGTGGGTACCATCGGGAACCGGGCGTTGCGCCCCGGCGCCAACCTCTACCTCGTCGTGACCATGCCGAACGGACAGGCCATCGCCGGCAACGTCGACTCGCTGACGCCCGGCGTGATGGCGACCACCGGCTGGTCGGAAACCTCGTATCGACGGCTCGACGACCAGGACAACGCCGATCATCGCGCGCTGGTCAATGTCACCGAATTGACCAGCGGCTTTCGGCTCCTGATCGGACGCGATCTCGAGGAGCGGCGGCGGCTGTTCGGCATCGTCGCCAAGGCGGCGCAATGGTCGGTGCTGATCGTGGTGGTGCTCGGGCTTGGCGGCGGCATCTTCGTGGCGCGGCGCGTGCTGCGGCGGATCGACGCCATGACCGGCACCACCCGGCGCATCATGGCCGGCGACCTTTCAGGGCGGCTTCCAATAGGGCGCAGCGGCGACGAGCTCGACCGCCTCGCCGAAAATCTTAATGCCATGCTGGAGCGCATCGAGACCCTGATGGTGGGCCTGAAGGAGGTCTCCGACAACATCGCACATGACCTGAAGACGCCGCTGACGCGTCTGCGCAACCGCGCCGAGGAGGCGCTGGCGAAGTCCAACAACGAGGGCGAATATCGCGCGGCGCTGGAGCGCACCATCGAGGAGTCGGACGGGCTGATCCGAACCTTCAACGCCCTATTGATGATCGCGCGCGCCGAGTCCGGGCAGGCGCGCGGCAACATGAACGATTTCGACGCTGCCGACGTGGCGCGCGGCATTCACGAACTCTACGAGCCATTGGCGGAAGACAATGGCCTCGTCCTGCAGGTCAAAACCGAGCCGGCGCCGCTGCATGGCAATCGCGAGCTGATCAGCCAGGCGCTGGCGAACCTGGTCGAGAATGCGATCAAATACGGCCAGCCGGCGGCGCTGCAGCCGTTGAGTGCCGACGCCGCCGCGGGCGATGACGCCAAACGCGTCTTGATCGAATCCCGCCGCGACGGCGATCAGGTGCTGCTCAGCGTCATCGACCGCGGTCCCGGCATTCCCGAAGCCGATCGCGGCCACGCGGTGGAGCGGTTTGTCCGGCTGGAAGCGAGCCGCACCCAGCCCGGTTCCGGCCTGGGTTTGAGCCTCGCATCGGCGGTGGCGACACTGCATGGCGGCGCATTGAAGCTCGGCGACGCCCATCCGGGATTGAGTGCGACACTGGCGCTGCCGGCCGCCGTCTGCGGGAGGGTTGCGGTTCAAACGCCGGATATGCCACAGAAGGTGGCATGACCTCATCCGCGAAGGGCTGCGCGGACCGACATCGTCTGGCCGCGCGGTTTGTGGACGGACCGCATCTGTTCGCGCCCACTGAAGCCAGACAACGCCTCGAAGGCTGGTTCGCCGACCTTGCTCCGGAGCAAGCGAGCGCGATCCGGCGCCTTGCCGAGCAGTTTCCGCGCCTCCAGGCCATTCTTGAAGGCGTTGCCGAAGCCTCGCCGTATCTGTTCGACCTGATGCGCGCCGACGCCGCGCGGCTGATCCGGCTGCTGCAATGCGAACCGGAATCCCATCTCGCCGCGTTGATCGAACAAACCTGCCTTGCCGCCGGCGCCGCCGCCACCGAGGCCGAGGTGATGCAGCGGCTTCGCGGCATGAAATCCGAAGCCGCGCTCTTGATCGCGCTGTGCGACATCGGCGGGGTCTGGGCGGTGATGCGCGTTACCGCAGGCTTGACCGATCTCGCGGTGGCCTCGGTGCAGTCGGCGCTGCGCTATCTGCTGCGGCAGGAGAGCGCGCGCGGCCGGCTCAAGCCGCCCGATGCCGATCGCCCCGAGGAGGGCAGCGGCCTGGTCGTGCTCGCCATGGGCAAGATGGGCGCGGGCGAACTGAATTATTCCAGCGACATCGATCTGATCGTGTTCTTTGATGCCGCAGCACGGACGCTGGCGCGCGATATCGAGCCGCAGCCTTTTTTCGTGCGGGTCACGCAAGGCCTGGCGCGGCTGCTGCAGCAGCGCACCGGCGACGGCTATGTGTTTCGCGTCGACCTGCGGCTGCGGCCGGATCCAGCCTCAACCCAGGTGGCGATCTCGACCGAAGCCGCACTTTATTATTACGAACGGGAAGGACGGACCTGGGAACGCGCCGCCATGATCAAGGCGCGCCCTTGCGCCGGCGACGCTGCGGCGGGCGAGGCGGTGCTTGCCGATATCGCGCCGTTCGTCTGGCGCAAGCATCTGGATTTTGCGGCACTGGCCGACGTCCACGACATGAAGCGACGGATGCAGACGTTTCGCGGACAAAGCGAGATTTCCGTCGAAGGCCATAATGTCAAGGTCGGACGCGGCGGCATCCGCGAGATCGAATTTTTCGCACAGACCCAGCAGTTGATTGCGGGCGGACGGCATCCGGAGCTGCGGGCGCGGCCGACGCTGGACGCATTGCAGCTTCTGGCATCCAGCAACTGGATCACATTTGCCGCGCGTGACGAGCTGACGCTGGCTTACGAATTCCTGCGCCGGGTCGAGCACCGGCTGCAGATGATCGCGGACGAGCAAACCCACACGCTACCCGAACAGGTCGAGGCGGTGGAGCGCTTCGCGCGCTTCTTCAGCTACGATAGCCGCGACGCGTTCGCCAAGGACCTGCTCGGCCACCTCAATGTCGTGCGCGGCCATTACGAGAAACTGTTCGAGGGCGACCCGGCCGGCACCGTAAAGCTGCCGGCGCTCGATTACGGCGCGGGTCCGGCCGACAAGCGCCTGCTCGAACTGCTGGCCACGCTCGGCTTCAAGAAACCGGTCATGGTGGCGGAGACCGTGCGGCAATGGATCACGGGCGACACCCGCGTGCTGCGCGTGCAGGCGACGCGCAACGCATTCCTGGAGTTCATTCCAACGTTGATCGAGGGTCTGGCGCATGCCGAAGAGCCCGACAACGCCGTGGTTGCGTTCGATCGCTTCCTGCAGGCGCTGCAGCGCGGCGGGCGGCTGATCTCGCTGCTCAGCCAGAATCGCGATCTGGTGGCGCTGGTGGCGCTGGTATTGGGCGCGGCGCCCCGCCTCGGCGACATGCTGGCGCGACAGCCGCAACTGATGGACGGGTTGATCGATCCGCGTTTCTTCGGCGCGATGCCGGATAAAAGCGAACTGTCGGCCCGGCTGACCGCCACGCTCAAGGACGCCAATTCCTACGAAGAGTTTCTCGATCGGTTGCGGCTGTTCGGCCAGGAAAGCCTGTTTCTGATCGGCGCGCGGATCCTTTCCGGCACGGTTTCGGCGCAGCATGCCAGCGTCGCTTTTGCGGATGCCGCCGAAGGCATCGTCGACACCGTGCACGGCCTGGTTACCGGGCAGTTCGCCGCCCAGCACGGCAGAATCAAGGTGCAGGAAACCGCGATCCTGGCGATGGGAAAGCTCGGCAGCCGCGAAATGACGGCGTCGTCCGATCTCGATCTCATTTTGATCTACGATTTCGATCACGACCATCCGGATTCCGACGGCGCCCGCCCGCTGCAGGGCGCGCAGTATTTCGCGCGGCTGACGCAGCGGCTGATCAGCGCCTTCACCACCCGGACCAATTACGGCGTGCTCTACGAGGTGGACATGAGATTGCGGCCCTCGGGCCGCGCCGGCCCGCTGGCCTCGCGCATCGATTCCTTCGCGGAATATCAGGACCGCGAGGCCTGGACCTGGGAGCACATGGCATTGACCCGCGCGCGGGTGATTTCAGCCTCGCCGCAATTCCGCAGTCGGATCGAAGCCGTCGTTCGCGAGGTCTTGATGCGGCCGCGCGATCCCGGCGTTATCGCCAGCGACGTCGCCGAGATGCGCCGCGCCATCGCGCTGGAGAAAGGCGAGGCCGACATATGGGATCTGAAATATGCCGCCGGCGGCATGATCGATATCGAGTTCGTCGCCCAGTATCTGCAACTCGTTCACGCCGCGGCACAGCCCGGAATTCTCGATGTCGGCACCGTTCATGTGCTCGACCACGCCGCGCGGCTCGGCGTATTGCCGCAATCGGCGGTCGAGGTGCTGCGCCCGGCGGCGCGGCTCTATCACGACCTCACGCAAATCCTGAGGCTTTGCGTGAGCGGCAGATTCAAGCCGGAAACGGCGGGCGAAGACCTGTTGCGGGTGATGGCGCGCGCCGGCGACGCGCCGGATTTTTCCTCGCTTGAAGCAAGGGTGCGCGAGACCCAAGGCGAGGTAAGGCGGGTGTTTCGCGAGGTGATCGGCGCAATTTGAACGCGAACTGACGTCCAGCAGCCGCGGATGAATCAGTTCAACGGGATCGGTTCGATAATTCCCTCGAGGCTGCCGAATTTGTCAACAAAGGCCGAGCCCGGACAGAGGTCGTGAAAGAAACAGCGCCGGCAGGGCTTTGGAAAATGCAACGGGCTTGGCAGCGCCAGCCGGGCGATGAAGCTGCGGCCGGGGCTTGCAGGGTGGTGCATCAGTTCGAATTCTCCCTTTGCGGCCGTCGGCGTGTAGTTCAGGCTCAGTTTTCTCAGGCGCGGATCCAGGCAGAACGGCATGTTGTTCAAATGCAGGGCGGGGCCTGCCGCCGCGGCGCGGTCGATCAGTTCGGTGACGCTGTTCTTCAACTGCGCCAGATCAGGCAGCTGCTGCGCCGTTCCCCAGCCCCTCAGGATCATCAGCGCGACGTGATGTCCCTTGACGCCGAGCTTGCCGCATAGATCGTGGATTGCGGTCAACTGGCTGACATTCGTCGCCGAGACCACCGTAATGACGTTCACCTCGGATTTCGTCAGGCCGGCGAGATTGGAAATTCCCCTGACGGTGTCCTCAAAACTTCCGGGGACACGCGTGATGGTGTCGTGGACGGCGGCATCCGCGCCGTGCAGCGAGACAATATAGTTGAGGCGGCTTCCGGGCGAGAATTGCGCGCAATACGTCGGATCGCGGTATCGGCGCCCATGGGTCTCGATGGTGATGTCAAATCCGAGCCAGAGCGATTCCACGACAATCTGAAGAAAATCGTCACGCGCCGATATTTCGCCGCCGGTGAAGATGACGGATTTGACCCCGCGGCGTTTGCACCATCGCAGCGTCGCGAGCCAGGCGGCGGTCGAGTTGTCGCCGGTGTTGCCGGCCGTGTGCCCGCGCCAGCCGCAGTGACCGCAGGCCAGTTCGCAGCTGTCGTGAAACAGGCTGACGCGTTCGACTTTCAGGCCCCCGGTCAGATCGTCGAGAGCCGTGATGGCATTTTGCCGGGCAGGGATCGGTGCGGCTATTGAGCCGTGGCCGGCAAACGGCATGTTGCCTGCTCCAAGGGGCGCGGCCTTATCCGGGGCGCGCCGAATTGACGAACGTAACGCGATTGAAGGCCGGTGCAGTATTCGTGGTGGGCACAACCGAAACATTCGGCGGCCTGAATCCGGGCGCTGTCGGAATGCTCCGCGTCGATCATGAAGTCGGCCTGGTTCCTGAAGCGCCATTCCACCGACGATTCGACGTTGGATTTCAGGAGACAGATCGGAAACAGCTCGGTCCCGATCGGAACGGTCGTCGCCATCGCGAACAGCTCGTCCAGCCGGTCAATTCCCTGCTCGAGCGATACCAGCGAATCGGAATTCCGCAATGCAGCGCGCTGGATGATGGGATAGGTTACCCGGTATTCGACGACCGCCGGTGCAAATGGAAGCGTCTGAAGATAGATCTGCTTCAATTCGTCGACGTTGCTCTTGTTCAGCACGGTATTGACGACCATCGAAACGCCCAGCGAGGCCAGGTTGGCGATCCCCTGCCAGGTTTCCATTGTGCCGTCATAGCCCATGAATTCATTGTTGGATTCCGCAGATGCGCCGTGCATCGAAATCTGCGCGCTGGTGAGACCCGCGCGCACCAGCCGCTCGGCATAATCCCGGTCCGCGAATTTTCGGCCATGCGTGTAGAGATGGATGCGCTTGAATCCGAGGCGCTTTGCTTCGACGAATATATCGGGCAAGTCGTGGCGAAGGGTAGGCTCGCCGCCGCTGAAGCCGATCCGGCCGCCGACCGACTGACGCCGCCCCTCTCGCATCTGAGCGAAAACGACATCGACCGGCTTCAACTTGGTTGAAAGGCCGTCGATATGGCAAAGCTTGCATCGCGCGTCGCAAGCATAGTTCAGAATGAGCCAGACGTCCTCGAGCGAGGCAGGCTTGTTGAGGGATGATGGCGGCTGCGGCGTCAGCCAGGTGCGCTGAACGCTTTTCGCCTCAACGACGCCTTGCGTATCAACTTCAGCAAATGCTTCGCGACCAGGGGGAGCTGTACGACCGACCTGCGCCCACGTCGTCATCGCGCGGCGGCCTCACCAGCTCATTTTCGCCCAAGAACCAACCGCTTCCTGTTTTCCGGCCTGATCGCCCTCGAAGTGTTGCAGGGCCGATTGCAGGTCGCTCGCCTTGAGCATGTGGTCTTCGGCCATTCCAACCGGGATTTCGTAGAATGTTCCGTGGACGTCACGCACCAGAACGCAATTTTTCTCATTATCAGCCATAGCGGCCTCCGAGACTATGCAATGCGGGAATTATCATTGTGCATTTTTTAGGTGTCAAGCCATATCGCCGGCGGCCGCCGCCCGACAACGGTCGCCGCGATGTTCTAGTCCTGGCGAAGGTCGGGCTTTCTCGCTTCGATCAGCATCGGCGGAATGAATTTTTTGCGGATAAATCCGGCCTCGCCCAGGTGACCGAACAGTTCTGCCGGCGTGTAGACCCGGCCGTCGGGCGTCGTGACGTAGAACTGGAAGTCGAGCAGCAGCGGCAGTGTTTCGCTGCAGCGGGCGTCATCCGCCAGCGGCCCGAACAGGACAAGGCGGCCGCCGTTTCTCAGCGACCGAAACAGCCGGCGAAGCAGTTCGTTCGCGGCCTCAGGGCCGAAGTAGTTGATCACCGATCCCAGGAATATCGTGTCGTACGCGTCCCGCTCCGGGGTGAAGTCCTCGATTTCGCTTGCGGCGAAATCGACGCGGTCGGCGATGCCTAATTGACGGGCAATATTCTCGGCGACCTCGATCGCGCTTTTCCGGTCGACCAGTTGCATCCGCAGATGCTTGAGCCTGGATGGCAGCATCAGGGTGCGAATACCCGCACCGCAGCCCAGGTCCAGCAGCCTGTGCTGCGGTCCGGTGACGAATTCGTTCAACCCAAGCCGCGCCCAGATGCCGCTAAAGCTCGCAGCCAGTGACTGCCGCCAAGTCATCAACGCATTTTTTGCGTCGGACGGCTCGGCAATGGCGAGACGCCGATCGCCGTGACGGATGATTTCGGCGACTCCGCCGCGAGCCGCCGTTCGGGAAGCCGGACTGCGGTAATAGTCCGGCGTGGCTGCCGGCGATTGCCGCGCCAGGAAGGCGCTTGCGGCATCGGACAGACGATAGCGCCCGTCCTGTTTTCCGAGCAGGCGCTGCCCGCACAGCGCATCGAGCAATGCCGCCAGTGCCGCCGGCGCGCATTTCAATTCCCGCCCGAGGTCATCGAGCGTTTTGGGGCCGCCGTAAAGCGCCGAAAAGACGTCCAGCTCGATGGCCGTGTCCAACAGGATGGTTCGCCAGGTCCCCCATTGAATGTCGTCCAATATGCCGGGGCCGTGGGCCTGCGTTACATCCTGATTTCCGGACACGTCAAACCCGAGCTGTTTTGGCGACAAGCCGGACATAGGATGGATCGTCGGACTGCGGCGCGGCCGTGGGCTGGAAGCCCACCGAGGTCAAAAGCTCCCTCATCTCCCCGACCGAATAAAGATAGCGAGACAGCGGGTAGGTCGGAGCGTCCTCCTCGCTGATGGTGTAGACAGCATTTCGATAATGGAGTTTTGGCCGGACGCGCTGCATGCGGCTTGTCATATCGTACTGCCATCGCAGCCGAAACGAGAAATTTGCGTCCTCATCGATCCATGTTCCTGCCGGATGCTCCGGCTGTTCCGGCCAATCCAGATAGAGCTGTCCTGAATCCCGGAGCAGCTTCCGGCATGCGGCCAGCAAGGCGCGATCGAGGTTGCGATCGTAGCCGACGACATCGACGAGAAGGCAGACATCGAATTGCGAACGCCGTTCGGGCCGGTCCGCGACCAGGCACGCGTCGGCATATTCGACCTCGATGCTGGCCTCGGCCTTTCCGACGCGGCGCGAATCGATCCCGGTGTATCGTGCTCCCAGGCGGCTTAGGAAGTAACCGATATCGGCCGACCCGCAGCCGACATCGACTACCGTCAAACCGGCGACGCCGCCCAGCATCTCAGCGACCATATCAGCAAACGCAGCCCGGTTCGCATCGGGTTTGCCCGCAAGGCCGCGCGCCTCGCGCAGCGTGTCGAAAAACTTCACGATGCCGAGACGAATCAAACGATTGCCTCGATCCAGCCGAGGTCCCGCATCATCGTCATCAAATGTCCAGGTTTCCCTCGCATTTCCAGCTTCTCGGTCAGGCTGCCCAAAATGCCCTTGGACAGGAAAATGATGAAAGCCACCAACAGCACGCCGTACACGAGATTCTCCCAACCAAACGCTTTTGTTCCAAAACCGATACGCACGATTTCCGCCAGCAGGATGGTAATGACCGGCTTTGGCAAACGGGTTGGCGTTGCGGGCCAGGGAAGAAGGTA
Organism: uncultured Bradyrhizobium sp.; assembly: GCF_964252615.1. Taxonomy (NCBI): domain Bacteria; kingdom Pseudomonadati; phylum Pseudomonadota; class Alphaproteobacteria; order Hyphomicrobiales; family Nitrobacteraceae; genus Bradyrhizobium; species uncultured Bradyrhizobium sp. Next base: position 244,454 of record NZ_CAXUNQ010000001.1, on the reverse strand, counting down.
AAGGCCTCTAGCCCAGAGTCGTGCGCCCTGCTACTTTCGCGCCCTAATGCAGGGAGCGTATCAGTGGATCTGGATGAGACCGAGAAAGTCAACAATATTTGGGGGAAGCCGCGAACGGCTATCGACCAGAAAAATCACTGGCTCAACCACCCCGTTTCCAGCGCTCACCGTAACAGGCGTCTTTCAGGCGATGCCGAAATAGACGTTCTCGATTATTGGGCGAAGAAGTTTTTCAAACCTCCGCTCGAATCTGTTCTGTCGGTCGGTTGCGGCTTTGGCCACTTCGAACGACAGATCGCGCGCCGCAGCTACGCCAGACACGTTTTAGGAATCGACATTAGCTTAGATGCCGTATCGAAAGGCAACGCTATCTCGGAAGAGGAAGGGCTTGCAGTCACTCTCGTTGCCGGCGATCTCAACGCCTACGGATTCGGCAACGAGCAATACGATGCGATTTTCGGCATAGGATCGGTCCATCACATCTTCCACCTCGAGGAGCTCTTTAAAAACTGTCGGCGCATTTTGAAGCCTGGCGGGCTTTTGTTTCTGGACGAATATATAGGACCGTCGCGGTTCCAAGTTTCCGATGTCGCGCTCGACGCGATGAATGCCGTCTTGGACATCCTGCCGGACAGGCTCCAGCTGTTGCTCGGAATTGATCCGGTGATGCCCCGAAAGCGGCTCTATCGCATGCCGATGTCATGGTTTGATGAGAATGATCCCTCGGAGTCCGTGCGCTCGGCTGAAATTGTGAGCGTGTTGAAGTATCACTTCGACATCATCGATTTTCGACCCTATGGCGGGGCATTGTCTCATTTGCTCTTTTCTGGAATCGCGGCCAATTTCGATGAGACCAATGAAGACGACGTTGCAATCATGAAGCTCATCCTGCTGCTCGAAGATCAGCTCGAGCAACACAAGGTCATCGGCTCTGACTTTGCCGCTATTGTCGCAAGGCCAAAGGAATAGAAAGCCGCTTGAGGCCTCGCAACCGTTCAACTGGCTCGTCGATCGCCGCGATCAGCGGCATGCAAATCAGGCCTGTCAAAACGACAGTGGGGCAAATAGAGGAAGCTTGGGGAATTGCGTGGCGAGAATGCCGACCTCAGAAAATGCGTCAGGTAGGCCGGATAACTGAACCTGCCGATCCACCCATCAACTTTCATGAGCGACGGAATCCTGACGTTATAGAGGGCGATAACGGCGATGCCAGCCGGCACGAGGCTTAATATGTCGATCTCATTATGACCGAGTGATCGCCGATCGATACGCCGTGCGCAGCCACGGCCATGCTGACCAGCAAGCCGAGCGTACTGAATATCAGCGCGCCAGCAATAGATATGCCCGAAAATGTACCGCGTGACGATATTGGGCGATCAGTCCACCTAACGCGAACGGAAGAAAAGCTCCCGTCACCGGGAAATAAAGATCGGCAAGATTTCCGGCTGTCGCTGGCCGATGTCAAGCGGCCAGCCGATGCCTGGAGCAGCGCCGAGCCAACGCTGCCAGCGGGCATATTGCGCAATGCAGTCGCGTCGACAGATGTTTGTGTCACCATCTGTCTGCAACCGTTCGTCATTGCCGGGCTAGGCGTTCAGGCCGGGGACATCGCCGGCAGATGTTCGATGCCTAGCCCGTCTTGATCCATACCGCCTTGACGTTGAGATACTCCTCGACGTGCTGCTTGCCGGACTCGCGGCCGTAGCCGCTCATCTTGTAGCCGCCGAACGGTACCGCAGGGTCCATGGCCTGATAGCAGTTGACCCAGACCGAACCGGCACGGAGCGCCTTCGCCACCCGGTGCGCCTTGCTGACGTCGCGGGTCCAGACTCCGCTGCCCAAGCCGAACGTCGTCGCATTGGCACGCTGGATCAGTTCGTCGGGCTCGGTGAACGAAATCGCCGAAATCACCGGCCCGAAGATTTCCTCCTGCGCGATCCGCATGGTGTCCTGAACATCGGCGAACACCGTCGGCGGCACGAAGTAACCCTTCGACAGCGCGCCTTCGGTGAGCCGGGCACCGCCGGCCAGGGCCTTTGCGCCTTCTTTAGCGCCGACGTCGAGGTAGCTGGTGACGCGATCGAGCTGCTGTTCGGAGACCAGCGGCCCGATCTGCGTGCTGGGGTCGAGACCGTTGCCGACTTTGAGCTTCCTGCCGTAGTCGGCAACGCGGCCGACGAACTCGTCGTAGACCTTGTGCTCGACGAACAGCCGCGTGCCCGCGCTGCAGATCTGGCCGGAGTTCGCGAACACCGCCATTGCCGCGCCGGGCACGGCCTGATCGAGATCGGCGTCGGCAAACACAATATCCGGCGATTTGCCGCCGAGTTCCAGCGATACGCGCTTGAGGTTTCCAGCCGACGCCCGGATGATGGATTGGCCGGTCACATGCGAGCCGGTGAAGGCGACCTTGTCGACGCCGGGATGGGAGGCAAGGGCTGCGCCCGCGGTTTCGCCATAGCCCGGCACCACGTTGACGACGCCCGGCGGCACACCCGCTTCCATGCACAGCTCGGCAAGCCGCAGCGAGGTCAGCGGCGCTTCTTCGGCCGGCTTCAGGACTACCGTGCAGCCCGTCGCAATCGCCGGACCGATCTTCCAGACACTGGCACCGAGCGGTCCGTTCCACGGAATGATGGCGCCGACCACGCCGACGGGCTCCTTGAGCGTATATGAGAAAATATCGCCGGGAAGCGAGTTCTCGATAGTTTCGCCGTGCAGCGCGGTCGCTTGTCCGGCATAGTATCGCAGCATGCCGAGCACCCGCAGCTTGTTGCCGCGGGTACGGCTGATCGGCGCGCCCATATCGAGCGTGTCCAGTTGCGACAGTTCTTCGAAGTTTTTCTCGACCAGGTCGGCTAATCTGAGCAGCAGGGCCTGCCGCTCGAACGGCTTGACCTTGCTCCACGGTCCTTCGAAGGCGCGCCGCGCCGCCGCAACCGCGCGGTTGATGTCTTCGGCATCACCTTCCGCAACGGTGGCAAGCAGTTCGCCGGTAGCGGGATTATGGGTGTCGAACCGTTTGCCGGATGCCGCGTCTTCCCACTTGCCGTCGATCAGCATCTTCTTGTAGGAGCCGTCCGCATAGGGGTGACGGGCGATTGGAATCGGCTGCGCTATGTTCATGACGTCATGCTCCCGTTGTCATCGATCGCTACATCGACCGTTATGTTCGAAAATCTATAGGGTGAGCATCGCAGCGTAAAGCCGACCGGCGACCGGCGGAACGGTTGCCATTTGACAATCTTACCCGCACGCGCATTGATAGCCGAACTCCCCAGCGGCGGGCGGGTCGCCCGTTAGAATTGGGGCATCCCAGGGAGGCACCGATGAAACTTCATTTGCAAGTCACGATGGCTGCACTGACGCTGGCTGCCTGGCCGGCGCTCGGCCAGCCCGCCGCACCGGCGCCGAGCGCGCTCGACACATTGGGCGCCATGCGCCCGACCGGCAGCACCGCCGACTGGCCGGAGATTTCACAAACCGGTGCGAAGGCCGAACAGGTCAAACAGAATCTCGCCAAGATCAAGATGCCGCCGGGATTCCACATCTCGCTCTATGCCTTGGTGCCGGACGCCCGCCATATCGCCGTCGGCCCGCAGGGCGTCGCGACCTTCGTCGGCACGCGCAAGTCGAAAGTCTGGGTGGTCACCGACCGCTCCCGCGGCGGCGTCGGCGACGAGGTCAAGGAGTTCGCGCCCACCTTGCCGAAGAAAATTCCGAATGGCGGATGCTTTTCGAAGGACGGCTTCCTCTACATCGCCGAGCAGAACCGCGTCCTGGAATATCCAGCGGCCGAATTTTTCTATGAAAGTCCAGATGTGGTGGCCGGCGTCGTCGTGGCCGAAGGCGGCCTCATTCCAAAATCCGAGGAAAGCTATAACCACACCGCGCGGGTCTGCAGGGTCGGCCCGGACAACAAGCTCTATATCCAGCTCGGCCAGCCCTACAACGTGCCGTCAAAGGAAAAAAACGATCTATACCGCAAGCTCGGCATCGGCGGAATTATCCGTATGGATCGCGACGGCAAGAACCGCGAGGTCTACGCCGTCGGACTGCGCAATCCGGTCGGCATGGATTTCAATCCGAACGACAAGTCGCTCTGGACCAACGATAACCAGGTCGATGGCATGGGCGACGAGCAGCCGCCGGGCGAGATGAACCGCATCACCGACGCGGGCCAGGATTTTGGCTTTCCCTGGTATGGCGGCGGGCGTACGCGAACCAATGAATACAAGAACGATACCCCGCCCGCCAACGCGGTTTTCCCCGAAGTGGAGCAGGCCGCGCATGCCGCGGACCTCGGTCTGATCTTCTACACCGGCAACATGTTTCCGAAGAAATACCAGGGCGCCGTTTTTTCCACGCAGCATGGCTCATGGAATCGAACCACGCCGGTCGGGGCCCGGGTGATGGTGACGTTCCTCAAGGACGACGGCCATGCCGCCGGAAAATCGGAACCGTTCGCCGAAGGCTGGAACGACAATGGCTATTACCTCGGTCGTCCTGTCGATGTCGCGCAGTTGGCCGATGGTTCGCTGCTGGTTTCGGACGATCTGGTGGGAGCGCTCTATCGCATCTGGTACGACGGCAAGTAACGTCCTGTAGTTCCTTCACCTCTTCCCGCAAGCGGGGAGAGGTGTCCTGGTACACGGTTCCTGAGGGTTTAAGGTGATGTCTGCGTATCCCAGGGTGGCACGGTCGGCGGTCACCCTGTTCACGTCTATCTGCCTGCTCGGAGCCGGCGGCAGCATGGGCCATGCCGGCGACATAAAAGCCGGCCGGGCCAAGGCGATGATGTGCCAGGCCTGCCACGGGCTCGACGGACTATCCAAGGTCCCGGATGCGCCGAACATTGCCGGTCAGACCGAGCCCTATATCGTCGCGCAACTGCAAGCATACAAATCCGGTGCGCGAAGGAACGACGCGATGTCGGTGGTAGCTCCATCCTTGTCCGACACCGACATCGAGGATCTCGCCGCTTATTTTTCGGCGATCGAGATCAGCGTCGGCAAGCTGCCGGGGCAGTAACCGCGTTGCGACGTATGACGCACGGGGGCGGCCGGGACAAGATACTAAGCGCAGGGAGTCCACCTTGCACTGCAGAGGAAAGGTCTGACCGCGTTGCTGGATGAGGTTTGGAGGATGCGAGGGAGAAGCGGGAAGCACCAATTATCCATTTTGCAGATCCTTGCCGCGCGCGGGTCTAGGCCGCCGCGAAAACCTGCGCCTCGATTTTGGCGTTGCGCGGCAGTGTCACGCACACCACGGTGCCGGTGCCGAGTTTCGAGCGCAGCTTCATCGAGCCGCCGTGCAGATTGGTCAGCGACTTGGCGATGGCAAGGCCGAGACCGGAGCCGTGGTAGGTCTTGGTCAACTGGCTTTCGACCTGCTCGAATGGCTTGCCGAGCCGCGCCAGCGATTGCGGGGCGATGCCGATGCCGCTGTCGGCAATCATCAGCACCACCGCGTTGGGCCGCCGCCGGCAACGCACCGTGACCCTGCCGCCGTCGGGCGTGAATTTGACCGCATTGGACAGCAGGTTGACAATGATCTGCTTGATGGCGCGGCGATCGGCGACCACCGGAACGGCGCCTTCGATATCGGTGTCGACCGCAAGATCCTTGTCGTCGGCGCGTCCGGACACCACGCGCAGCGATTCCGCCAGCGTTTTCGACAGGTCGAGCGTTTCCAGGTCGAGCTTCATGCGGCCGGCCTCGATTTTCGACATGTCCAGGATGTCGTTGATCACCTCGAGCAGATAATGGCCGCTGGTCAGGATGTCGTGGCAATATTCCGCGTATTTTTCCGACCCTAGCGTGCCGAACATGCCGCTGCCCATGATCTCGGAAAATCCGATGATGGCGTTGAGCGGCGTGCGCAGTTCGTGACTCATATTGGCGAGGAATTTGGACTTGGTCTGGTTGGCTTCCTCGGCGCGGGTCTTCTCCTCGGAATATTTTTGCGCGAGGTCGACCAGTTCGATGGCCTGTTGTTCCAGGGTGGTCTGCGAGCGTTTCAGGTCGATGACGGTGGCGCGCAGGCGAAGGTCGTTGTCGACCAGTTTCTGCTCGTGTTCCTTGATGCGGGTAATGTCGGTGCCCACCGAGACATAGCCGCCGTCCTTGGTGCGTCGTTCCGAAATGTGCAGCCAGTTGCCGTTGTCGAGCTGCGCCTCGAAGGTGCGCGCGCCCGGCGCCTGCGACGAGGTTTCCTGCAGCCGGGTACGGACTTCCGGCATGCTGCCGACCTCGATCACGGTTTCATAGGAAGTGCCGGGCGTCACAGCCGAATCCGGCAACCGGTGCAGCCGCTGGAAGTGCGAGTTGCACAGCACCAGGCGGTCCTCCGCATCCCACAGCACGAACGCCTCCGGGATGGTTTCGATGGCGTCGCGCAGCCGCAGGTCGGCTTCCACGGTGCGTTCGGCGAGGCTCTTCTGCTCGGTGATATCGACGGCGATGCCGATCAGATGCAGGCCGCTGTCATTGGCGCCCTGGCTGAGTTCGCAGCGCACCCGCAGCCAGATCCAGTGGCCGTCGATATGCTGCATGCGGAATCGCTGATCGATGTAGTTGATTTTCCCCGAGATCAGTTGATCGGCGATGGCGAACAGGTCGATGTCGTCGGATTTCACCAGCGCATTGACTTCGCCGAAGGTCAGAAGGTCGCTGCGGCTGTCCAGCCCGAGCATGGTGAACATCGAGTGCGACCAGAAAATCCTGCCGCGCGACAGATCCCAGTCCCACAATCCGCAGCGTCCGCGGTTGAGCGCGGTGTCGATGCGGCCGCGCACGGCGTCGTTGATGAGGTCACCCTCGCGCGCGCGGGTCGATTGCCAGTGGAACGCAAAACCGAGGATCAGCACCACGAAGCCGGTAGTGGCCGACAGAGTAACCGACAGCGCCGCATCGGATCGCCAGACCGCATCGTCCTTCTCCTGAATGACGATGACCTGGCCGGGCAGCGCCTTGATCAGGCGCAGCGTCGCCAGCGCGGCGCCGCCGCCGGGCAGGATCATGTCGGCGACGTCGGCTTGCTGGCCGGGCAGGGTGAGGAACTGCGCCGCGCTGATGACGTCGAGGATCCGGTCGGTATCGGCAAGCGCCGTCTCCATGGGGATGCGGGCGAGAACGCGGCCATCGGAACCGGTGACGAGGACATGACGTCCCGCGGCGATCCCCCATGATGGAATGAAGCCGGGGAGCAGGCTTTGCAGCCGTTCGATGGACGCCGCGCGATCAGACCTGATTGTGCCGATGTGGTCGAGACGTTCTGCCAACAGATCGGCCAGCGCCGATACATCCCGTTTTATCGAAGCGCGCTTTTGCCGGCTCTGGTCCATCACCTGGACGAACGCGCCAACGCAGATGGTGATCAGAAAGGCGATGATGAGCGTGGGAACCGCCCTGCGAAGCGCGGGCTCCGCGATCAAAAGCCGATGATAGGCAGGTTTCGCGATCGATTGCGCCAATCCCTTGATCGAATCGGATTGGACGCAGGCGCTCGTCGCGTGTGCGCGCGCCATACCTGTGGCCCCCTGGATAATCGTTAGTGTCACCCATTCGAGAGGACCCCCCGGCCACTCTCGAATCATGGCGATTTGAATCCGTTTTTTTGCGGCTGTCGAGAGTCAACGATTCGTTAATGCAAATAAATCTTGCCCAATGGGGAATCAGCGTCCCGAAATTCGCGAAAATGAGTCCGAAACAGGAACGCGGCGCGTTTCACTTGTCGGCCGGGCTTGTCCCTGCCGGATTCACACATCTCGTCATACGCGGGCTTGACCCGCGTATTCATCCATCTTCGGAAGAGTCGTTTCGACGCGGATGGATTGCCGGGTCAAGGCCGGCAATGACGGTCGAGATGTGTGCATCCGGTGGGCTTGTCGCGGCCATCCAGTCTTTGCTTTCACGTAAGTAAGACGTGGATGTCCGGCACAAGGCCGGGCATGACTATTCACTAACGCTGCTTCCGCGTTTCAATCCGCATACGGCGGTTCGGCGTGGCTGATGACGCGCTTTACGCTGGGAAACGCCCGGCGCAACGCGCGTTCGATCGTATCGACGCTCTCGTGGACCTTGATCACGCTCATCGAAGGCGCGGCGCGGCAATGGAAGTTGACGATTTCGCCGGCCTCGGTGTCGCGCACCCGCACATTGTGGATGTCGTGGATCGCGCCGTCGGCTGCGATGCGCGCCAACGTCTCCGCAATCTCTGCGACCCGGCCGGCTGCAGCGTCAGTGCCGAACGGCAGTTCGGGTTCCAGCGGTTCGATATGGGTATCGACCTCGACGTCGGCGCCGAATTCGTCGCGGATGTTGCGTTCCAGATCGTGCGCGATGTCGTGCGCCTGCGCCAGCGCCATCTCGCCGTCCACTTCGAGATCGATGCTGACGGTCAGATGGCCGCCGAGATCGTGCACGGTGACATGATGGATCGCGAGCCCGGAATTGCGCGCGATCACCATGATGCGCTCGCGCACGCTTTCATTGTCGCGCGCGACCGGTACCGCGGTGAACGTCAGGTCGGCGTCGCCGAGCGCCCCGGCCACCGCATCCTGCGCCCGGCGCTTGATCTCCTCGATGCGGTCGATCGGGTACGTCCGCGGCACCTGCACGATGGCATCGATGAAATGCGTCGAACCGACCATCCGCACCCGCAGCCGTTCCACTTCGAGCACGCCGGGGACCGCCTTGATCGCGGCGGTGGCTTTTACGGACGCGCCTTCCGGCGCGCGATCCAGAAGGGTTTCGATGGTGGAGCGCCCCAGCCGCAGGCCCAATACGGAAATCAGGATCGCGACCCCGATCGCGGCAGCGGCGTCGCCCCATGGGTAGCCGAAGGCCGACAATGCGAGCCCGACCATCACCGCGCTGGATCCGAACACGTCGGATGCGAAATGCAGCGCGTCGGCTTCCAGCGCCTGACTTTTGGTGTCGAGCGCGGTGCGATGCAGCGCCCGTGCCCGCCAGAAATTGACGGCGATATCGACCACCAGAACCGCAAACGGCACCGCCGAGAGCGTCGGCGGCGGGGCGCCGTGGCGAAGATGACTCCAGGCCTGCACCAGGATGCCGCCGGCCAGCACATAGAGCATCGCGATCACGCCGAGCGCCGACAGGCTCTCGATCTTGCCGTGGCCATAGTGATGCTCCTCGTCGGCCGGCCGGTCCGACATCTGCACCACCAGCCAGGTGATGACGGTGGCCACCAGATCCACCAAGGAGTGCAGCGCCTCGGAGATCAGCGCGAGGCTGCCGATGGCAATCCCGACGACAAATTTAGTCGCGGCCATACCGGCGCTGGCGAAAATCGAGATCGCAGCGACGCGGGATTTGACGGTGGCAACCGGCTGATTCATGGCCGCGGGTTTAGCAGGGCGAGGGCGCACGTCAACGCGTGGAATCGCAATTGCGGATCAGTCGCACCCAGCGGTCCCTCCAAGCTTCGTAGAGTGGACAAAAGGCAGGGCGCGCGAATGCGCGGCCCTTAAGCGTGGCTGCCACCATGCGAAAACCGGAACAGATGTTGCCAGGGTGAGTACGGCAAGAGCGCTTGCCGCCTTACGTCGACTGCGCTTTATTGCCTCACCACGATCTTGCCGAGGTGCCTGTTGGCTTCCATGTGCTCGAAGGCGCGCACGATATCGCCGAATGGATAGACCTTGTCGATCGGCAGTTTCAGTGTGCCGGATTCCACCGCGGGCCAGATATCGTCGCGGACCTGTCTGAAAATCTCGCGGATTTCCTCGATCGAACGGGTGCGAAAGGTGACGCCGATATATTGGATGCGCCGCGCGGCGTGCAGGTCGAAGTTGAAATCGCCGTGGGTGCCGCCGAGGCGGCCGACATTGACGATGCGGCCCTTGATTCTTGTTGCCGCCAGATTCTGGTTGGCGACCTTTCCGGAAACCTGATCGACGATCAGGTCGACGCCTTCGCCATCGGTTGCCTTCAGCACCTGATCGACCCAGCCGGGATCGGAAGAATCCACCGCAATGTCGGCGCCGAATTCCTGCAGCCGTTCGCGGCGTGCAGCATCGGTCGAGGAGCCGATCACGAGTTTAGCGCCCTTGAGCTTTGCGATCTGCATGGCCATCAGGCCGACACCGGAACTGGCACCCTGAACCAGCACCGTTTGACCCGGCTGCAGCGCGCCATTGGTGACTACCGCGTTGTGCATGGTCGCAAGTGCCACGGGATAGGTGGCCGCTTCCTCGAAACTCATATTCGACGTCGATGGGATGTGGAACAGCCGGCCGTGATCCGCCAGCGTGTATTCGGCGAATGCCGCGGCACCCGAGCCCATTACCCGGTCGCCGACCTGAACGCCTTCGGCATCGGGGCCGAGTTCGGCGACTTCGCCGGCCCACTCCATGCCCAGCACCGCGCCAACGCCGCCGGCGCTGCCATGGGCATGACCCTTGGTCATGCCGAGATCGGCGCGGTTGAGGCCGTTGGCGCGGACGCGGACCAGCACCTGGGTCGCTTTCGGCGCGGGTTTTGCGACATCGACGATTTCAGCGCCATTGGCGCCGTAGACGAAAGCTTTCATGGGATCGTTCTCTCGTTGAATGGTCTATCGATCGTCATTGCGAGCGAGGCAGTCCGGTTCTTTACGGCAATCCGGATTGCTTCGTCGCAAGGACGGACTATTCCGCAGCTTCGCGCCGGGTGCCGGACATCATGCCGTCGAGCCGGCCCTGGATGATGGCTTCGGCCTCGCGCATGATGCGCGACACAAGCTCGGCGCAACTTGGAATATCGTGGATCAATCCTTGCACTTGCCCGGCGGACCAGATCCCTTCATCGGCGTCTCCGGTCGCGTACACCATCTTGCCGCGCGCGCCGGCGACGAGGTCGCGCACCTGTTCGAACGCGGCGCCTTGCTTCTCCATTGCCACCACCTTGGTACTCACCGCATTTTTCGCAACACGCGAGGTGTTGCGCATGGTGCGGAAAATCAGCTCGGTCTCGCGCTCGTCATTGGCGACGATCTTTTCCTTGATCAATTGATGGATCGGGCTCTCCTTGGTGCACATGAAGCGCGTGCCCATGTTGATGCCTTCGGCGCCCAGCGCCAATGCGGCAACGAGGCCGCGGCCATCGCCAAAGCCACCGGATGCGATCATCGGTATCTTGATCTTGTCGGCGGCGACCGGAATCAGGATCAGCCCCGGCGTGTCGTCTTCGCCGGGGTGGCCGGCGCATTCGAACCCGTCGATCGAGATCGCGTCGACGCCCATCCGCTCCGCCGACAGCGCGTGGCGGACGCTGGTGCATTTGTGCACGACCACGATGCCGTGCTTCTTGAATTCGGTGACGTGTTCCTGCGGCTTGTTGCCGGCGGTCTCGACGATCTTGATGCCGCTCTCGATGATCGCCTGGCGGTATTCCGCGTAAGGCGGCGGCTTTATGGACGGCAGGATGGTGAGGTTGACGCCGAACGGCTTGTCGGTAAGGCCGCGGCAGCGCGTGATTTCCCTGGTAAGATCGTCGGGGGTAGGCTGGGTCAGAGCCGTGATGAAGCCGAGCGCGCCGGCGTTGGCTACTGCGGCAACCAGTTCGGCGCAGCCGACCCATTGCATGCCACCCTGCACGATCGGATGCTCGACCCCCACCAGTTCGGTAAATCGCGTTTTGATCATGCGCCCCCTCTGAATTCCCCGCGGCGAGTACATCGCCTCGTCGTCAGCAGGTGAGGATGCCGCCGCGCACCACAAATGTCCATCGGTGCGCCGCTTCGCCGCCTGGGATCGCGCGGCGCGATCGGGGCAGCGCCGCGCGGGGGAAGCAGGCCAACGCGATCATGCCACCGATCGCGTCTTGGCTCCGGTTGCTTCGTCATCGAAGGCGGCACTGATGTCGCGGATGCTGATGACTCCGATCAGGGTGTGGTCGTCGATCACGGGCACGTGCCGAATATGGTTCTTGTTCATCAGATGGCGAACATGTTCGAGGCTGTCGTCGGCGCAGCATGAGATCAGTTGCTGTACCGAGATCAGCTGCGAAACCTTGAGATTGACGCCGGCGGCACCGTGCTCGGCAATGGCGCGAACCACGTCGCGCTCCGTGAACATGCCGACCGCAGTGTTGCCCTCGGTGCGCACGACATCCTTCACCACCAGCGCGCTGATATTGCTGGCACGCATCAACTGCGCGGCGATGGCGACGGTTTCGTTCATGCGGACCGTCGCGATTCGGGTGTTCTTCTTGGCCAGGATGTCTCCGACTTTCATCGCAACCTCCTCAGGTCTTTGGCTGATCCATAGTGGTATACAATATGCCAACTGTCAAACGAAGTCACTCCGGAATTAAATAAAACCTACAACGAGGCAGCATTGCTGACGCCTTTGAGCAGCCTCGCTTACCCAGCCTATCACATGCCGGTCTTTGATGCGCCGGATAACCGCACGGTTCGGGCATCTACGAAAAACCTGCCAAAATAAAGCGCGCCCATCCCGGAGGACGGGCGCGCTTGTTTTGGCTCATGCGAAGGCGGTCAGGCGACCTGGGATTTGGCGACCACAACTTTGCGCCATGGCTTGAGCACCGCGATGGCGAGCAGCGAAGCAAGGATGTTCGCGCCGGCGGCGATCAGGAATACCGTGTCCCAATTGCCGGAGGATTGCTGCATATAGTTTGCGAACGGCACCAGCAGCGCCGCAGTGCCTTTGGCCGTGTAGAGCAGGCCGGCATTGGTGGTCGCGAATTTAGCGCCGAACGTGTCGGTGCAGGTCGAGGGAAACAGCGAGTAGATCTCGCCCCATGCGAAGAACACCAGACCGGACAGGATCACGAACCAAACAGGATCGTGGCCCAGCATGTACAGCGCCCAGATACCGATGCCTTCGATGCCGAAGGCGATAAACATCGTGTTCTCGCGGCCGATCATATCCGAGATCCAGCCGAAGAACGGACGGGTCAGGCCGTTAAGGATACGGTCGATGGTGGCGGCGAAGGTCACCGTCGTCATTGTCAATCCGATCAGGGTGACGGGAATGGAATCGACTTTCCAGTCCACCGCGATCGGTTTCAGATTTGCGGTCACCATCAATCCGCCGGCGCCGACGATTACGAACATGAAATACATCAGCCAGAAGATCGGACTGCGGATCACTTCCATCGGCGCATAGTTGCGCCGGGTCTGCTGCAGGTTGGCGTTCTGAACCACGGCCGGGACCTGTCCCGGCTTCGGCGCAAACAGGAAGAATGCCAGAATCACGATCAGGATGCCCTGGCCGAGGCCGAAATAGAGGAAGGTGGCCTGGAAGCCGGAATCCTTGATCATGGCCTGGATCGGCGCCACCGTCAGCGCGGAGCCCGCGCCGAATCCGGCCGCGGTGATTCCGGCTGCTAGGCCGCGTTTGTCCGGAAACCACTTCAAAGCGTTGCCAACGCAGGTGCCGTAGACGCCGCCGGCGCCGATGCCCGCCACGATCATGCCGAGATAATAGCCGTTGAGCGATGTCGCTTCGGCATTGATCGCCCATCCGATGGCACACAGAATACCGCCGAGCAGAACCACCACGCGCGGCCCGTATTTGTCGACGAACCAGCCTTCGACCGGCACCAGCCAGGTCTCGAACAGCACGAACAGCGTGAACGCCCACTGGATCGAAGCGCGATCCCATCCGAATTTTTTCTGGATGTCGGGGACGAAGAAAGTCCAGCCGTACTGATAATTGGCGATCATCACCATGGCAGCAACGCCAACCGCTAATTGCGTCCAGCGATATGCGTCACTTACCCGTGCGGCCGCGGGCGCCGCTCCATGAACCGTATCCGTCATAAATCCTCCCGAGGCACGCTTCTGTTGAGGGGGCTTGAGCGCTACCGGTGCGGCATTTTGGTATGTGATATGCCAGAGCGCAAGCTTATTATGTGGGTACGGCGCCCCTTGCCGAAAATGTCGCAGGATGTTGCGCAGTTGTCGATGCGACAAGAGTTCAACAACAAAAACGGCCCCGGAAACCGGGGCCGTTTGTCGAAGTATTAGCCGAACTACTGACTGTGCCGGTAAACGGCCGTGCCGAAAACGGCCCGATTTTGTGGCATTACAGCCCGAAATAGGGCACGTCGCCGTTGCGCGCCGAGATACGGGCGCTGGCCGCGAGCAGACGGTCAATCGACACCATCAGGCGGCTCAGGATTCCGGTAGACGGGGCGAAGGTGGCGGCGGCGGCTTTGGACATTTTGGTCCCCTTTTCAGACTGCAGCATGGCACTGCGTTTCGATCTGAGACCAATCTAGGTATACCAGATGCCACCGCCAACCGTTTTGTTTGCATAGCAGCATTTTATATTTTGCATTGCAACAAAAACTAGCCGACTATGTTCACAGGCAAAGGCCGCCGGAATCGCCGGCGGCCTTGAAAACGAACCCTCGTTGAAGCGCGCTGTCTATTCGGCCGCAACCTTGCGCGGCGGATCGAGCGCGCCGGAGTCGTGAATCTCGGCGACCTGATGGTCGCTGAAGCCGAGCACCTGGCGGAGGATTTCGTCGGTATGTTCGCCCAACAGCGGCGAGCGCGTCACTTCGGACGGGCTGTCGGACATCTTGATCGGATTGCCTACCGAAAAATATTTGCCGCGCTCGGGATGATCGACCTCGACGATGGTGCCGGTGGCGCGCAGCGACTGGTCCTCGATCAATTCCTTCATCGACAGGATCGGACCGCAGGGAATGTCGTCCTTGTTAAGGATGTCCATGGCCTCGAACTTGGTCTTGGTCATGGTCCATTGTTCGATCCGTTCAAAGATTTCGTTCAGCCGCGACAGCCGGGCCGGGGGTTTTGCGTAATCCGGATGGGTCTTCCAGCCGGGCTCGCCGATCACGTCGCAGATCTTTTCCCACACCGGCGCCTGGGTGATGAAATAGATGTACGCATTGGGATCGGTCTCCCAGCCCTTGCATTTCAGGATGCGCCCGGGCTGGCCGCCGCCGGAATCGTTGCCGGCGCGCGGCACCGCGTCGCCGAATGGAATGCCCTCGCCGAACTGGCTGTACTCTTTCAGCGGTCCATGGGCGAGGCGCTGCTGGTCGCGCAGTTTTACGCGCGCGAGATTGAGCACGCCGTCCTGCATCGCGGCGGTAACCTTCTGGCCTTTGCCGGTGACGGTGCGTTGATAAAGTGCCGTGACGATGCCGAGCGCCAGATGAAGTCCGGTACCACTGTCGCCGATCTGTGCGCCGGTGACCAGCGGCAGCCCGTCGCGGAATCCGGTCGTCGATGCCGAGCCGCCGGTGCATTGGGCGACGTTCTCATAGACCTTGCAGTCTTCATATGGACCGGGGCCGAACCCCTTGATCGAGGCAACGATCATCTTGGGATTGATGGCCTGGATTTTCTCCCATGGAAATCCCATGCGATCGAGCACGCCGGGTCCGAAATTTTCCACCAGCACATCGCAACTTTTGATCAGCGCGGTCAGGACTTCCTTGCCCTTCGGATTTTTGGTGTCGAGCGTGATCGAGCGCTTGTTGTGGTTCAGCATGGTGAAGTACAGGCTGTCGACCTTCGGGATGTCCTGCAACTGGCCGCGGGTGATGTCGCCGACGCCGGGGCGCTCCACCTTGATCACGTCGGCGCCGAACCAGGCCAGCAACTGCGTGCAGGTGGGGCCGGACTGGACGTGGGTGAAATCGAGAATGCGAACGCCCTTCAGCGCCTTGGTCATGTGCCTTGCTCCGTTGAATCAGGCCCGCATCTTGGGCCCCTGTCTCTTGTTTCCCGGGCGCAGTGCATTGCGAAGCGGTGCGCTGCAACCGGGATCGTTTCGAACTCGACGTCTTGTGCGGTCCCTCTGCGGAGCGGCACGACCGGCGATACTTCGCATCGCCTTGGAATGCCGCACCGCGTCCGGGACAGGAGTCATTTCTTCTTCAGTTTGCTCTGCGGATTGAGATTGCCGATGCGGCCGCTCTCGCTGCCGGCCGCCGGATCGAGCACCGCGTTAATCAGGGTCGGCTTACCGGAATCCATCGCCGCGTTCACCGCACGCTTGAGCTCATCGGGGTTCGTCACGTTAATGCCGACACCGCCGAAAGCTTCCATCATCCGGTCGTAACGCGACCCCTTCACGAACACCGTCGGTGCCGGGTCCGAGCTCATGGGATTGATGTCGGTGCCGCGATAGATGCCGTCATTGTTGAAGACAACGATGCAAACCGGCAGTTTGTAGCGGCAGATCGTTTCGACTTCCATGCCCGAGAAACCGAAGGCGCTATCGCCTTCAATTGCAAGCACCGGCTTGCCGGTTTCGATGGCTGCCGCGATGCAGTAGCCCATGCCGATCCCCATGATGCCCCAGGTGCCGACGTCGATGCGCTTGCGGGGCTGATACATGTCGACGATGCCACGCGCGAGGTCGAGCGTATTGGCGCCTTCGTTGACCAGGACGGCGTCAGGCCGCTCCTTGATGATCGTGCGCAGCACGCCGAGCGCGCCATGGTAATCCATCGGCGAATTGTTGTTCATCAGCCGCGGCGCCATCTTGGCGATGTTCTCATCGCGCTTCTTAGCGACGGCGCCCGTCCAGTCCGCAGACGGGGCCTGCCAGTTGCCGCCAATGCCCGCGAGCAGCGCCGAAACGCAGGAGCCGATGTCGCCCACCACCGGGGCGACGATCTCGACATTGGAGTCCATTTCCTTGGGCTCGATGTCGATCTGGATGAACTTCTTCGGAGCCTCGCCCCAGGCCTTGCCCTTGCCATGCGACAGCAGCCAGTTGAGGCGGGCGCCGATCAGCATCACCACGTCGGAGTCCTTCAGCACGGTCGAACGGGCCGCCCCTGCGCATTGCGGGTGGGTGTCAGGCAACAGGCCCTTGGCCATGCTCATCGGCAGGAACGGAATGCCGCTCTTTTCGACAAACTGACGAATTGCGTCGTCTGCCTGCGCGTAGGCGGCGCCCTTGCCCAGAATGATCAGTGGGCGTTTTGCACCTTTTAATACATCGAGCGCGCGCCTGATCGAATCGGGTGCTGGAATCTGCGCTGGTGCCGCGTCGATCACTTTGACCAGCGATCTCGTTCCTGCGTCTGCATCCATCACCTGCCCGAACAGTTTTGCGGGCAGGTCGAGATATACGCCGCCGGGCCGGCCCGACACCGCCGCGCGGATCGCGCGCGCAAGGGCGATGCCGATGTCGGCCGCGTGCAGCACGCGGAACGCCGCCTTGCACAGCGGCTTGGCGATCGCGAGCTGATCCATCTCTTCATAGTCGCCCTGCTGCAGGTCGACGATCTCGCGCTCGGACGAGCCCGAGATCAGGATCATCGGAAAGCAGTTGGTGGTGGCGTGGGCAAGCGCCGTCAAGCCGTTGAGAAAGCCCGGCGCCGACACCGTCAGGCAGACTCCGGGTTTCTTGGTCAGGAAGCCGGCGATCGAGGCGGCGTATCCGGCGTTCTGCTCGTGGCGGAACGAGATGACGCGAATACCGGCGGCCTGCGCCATGCGGCCGAAGTCCGTGATCGGGATTCCAGGCACACCGTAGATGGTAGTGAGGCCGTTGAGCTTCAGCGCATCGATGACAAGATTGAAGCCGTCGGTCTGTTCGCGCTCGGCTTCGGCGACACTTGCGGCAATGCTCTGTACGGTTGCGGACATTCCGCGTTCTCCCTGATCGTTTTCTGCGGACGGGTTCGTCGTCTTCTTCTGATATGAACGGCTCTAGTTAAACAGTTCCTGGCCGTGCGTCTCGACATAGGCGGCGAGCCCAAGCGTGTGGTCGCGCGCGCGCTTTTCCGCCAGTTCCGTGTCGCGCTCCTCGAGCGCTTCGATGATCGCCAGGTGTTCGGGCAGCGAGGTTGCGGTGCGATCGACCCGCCCGATGGTCAATTGGCGGTAACCGCGCACGTGCAGCAGGATGTCGTTGGTCATGTCGACCAGCACCGGCGATTCGCTGAGCGAAATCAGCGCTTGGTGGAAGGCGATGTTGGCCTTGGAATATTCCTCGACATGGTCCTGCGGCAGCCGATCCTTGCCGAAATTCCTGAAGAAGTCCCGCAGCGCCGAAATGTCCTTTTTACGCGCGGTGGTGGTGATCAGTCGCGCCGCCATGCTTTCGAGCGCGGCCCAGGCGCGGATCATGTCCACGATCTCGTTCTTGGTGCGGCGTACCACGACGATACCGCGGCGCGGCACGGTTTTCACAAAACCGTCCTGCTCCAGCATCGCAATAGCTTCGCGAATAGGCGTGCGGCTGACGCCGAGGCGTTCCGACAAGGCACGCTCGTCGAGCATGACCTGCTCGGGCGAGGCGTAGATATCCATTTTGAGAATGGCTTCCTTCAAGGCTTCGTAGGCCTTGTTCTTGAAGCTGGTTTCCGGCGCGATCCGGACGATTGCAATTTCTGCCTCGGCCATAATGGGGGGCGCCTTGGTTTGTTTCCGTACGGGCACGACTGATCTCCTCTGGCGGGAGACGTCTTCTTAGCAGAATAAATCCGCTTGTTTTTTGGCATACCAAATACCAGAATGTCAAGTTGCCTTTGTTTTCGGCGTTCGCCGGGCCGGCGATGACTTGACAAGCTTGTTTCTGGCATACCAAATGCCATACGGCGCCGGTCGGGACAATGTATAAAAACGGACGTCAGGGAGAAAAGCCAATGTCTCATTCCAAGGATGCGGTTCGCAAAATTCTCGACGCGGTCAAGGCGGACCAGCGCAGCAGTCTGACAGCGCCCGAGGGCAAGCTCGTCTGCGACGCCTATGGCATTCCGGTTCCGAAGGAAGGCGTCGCAACATCCGCAGCCGAGGCGGCGAAGCTTGCTACCGGCATGGGTTTTCCGGTGGTGATGAAAATCGTGTCGCCGGATATTTTGCACAAGACCGAAGCCGGCGGAGTGATGGTGGGCGTCAAAACCGCCGAAGACGTGGAAAAGAATTACGCGACAATCCTTGCGAACGCCAAGAAATACAAATCGGACGCCAAGATCGATGGCATCCAGGTCCAGCAGATGCTGCTGGGCGGCCAGGAAGTGATTATCGGCGCGGTGAGCGACGGATCGTTCGGCAAGCTGGTGGCGTTCGGGCTGGGCGGCGTGCTGGTCGAGGTGTTGAAGGACATCACGTTCCGCCTCGCGCCCGCGACCAAGGAGGACGCGCTCTCGATGCTGGACGGCATCCAGGCCCATGAGATGCTGAAAGGCGTGCGCGGCAGCGATCCCGCCAATCGCGATGCGATCGCCGCCATCATCGTCAATGTCTCGCAGCTCATCACCGACTTCCCGGAAATTTCCGAGATGGACCTCAACCCGGTGTTCGCTACCAAGGCCGATGCGATCGCCGCCGACGTTCGTATCGTCGTCGATTTCGACCCAAAACCGCCGCGCCCGCGCCCGAACCACGACGACATCGTCCGCCAGATGAACCGCATCATGAAGCCGAAGTCGGTCGCCGTGATCGGCGCCTCGGCCGAGACCGGCAAGATCGGCAACTCGGTGATGAAGAACCTTATCAACGGCGGCTACAAAGGCGAGATCTATCCGATCCACCCCAAGGCCGACGAGATCATGGGCAAGAAGGTCTACAAGTCGGTCAAGGACGTGCCGGGCGAGGTAGACATCGCTGTGTTTGCGATTCCGGCAAATTTTGTCGCTGCGGCGCTGACGGAATGCGGTGAGAAAAAAGTGGTCGGTGCGATCCTCATTCCCTCGGGCTACGCCGAAACCGGCAACATGAAGGGTCAGGAAGAAATCCAGGCGATCGGCCAGAAATACGGCATCCGCCTGATGGGACCGAACATCTACGGCTTCTACTATACCCATGCGAACCTGTGCGCGACGTTCTGCACGGCGTACGATGTGAAGGGCTCTGCGGCGCTGTCATCGCAGTCAGGCGGCATCGGCATGGCGATCATCGGGTTTTCGCGATCGGCGAAGATGGGCGTCTCCGCGATCGTCGGCCTCGGCAACAAGTCCGACATCGACGAGGACGATCTCTTGACGTTCTTCGAACAGGATGACAACACCCAGATCATCGCGCAGCATTGCGAGGACTTGAAGGACGGCCGTGCGTTTGCCGAAGTCGCAAAGCGCGTGTCGAAGAAAAAACCGATCGTGGTGCTGAAAGCGGGCCGCACTTCGGCCGGGGCCAAGGCTGCGAGCTCCCATACCGGCGCGCTTGCCGGCAACGACAAGATCTATGAGGACGTGTTCAACCAGTCCGGCGTGATCCGCGCCCGCTCGCTGCGCGACATGCTGGAATTCGCCCGCGGCATCCCGGTGCTGCCGACGCCGAAGGGCGAGAACGTCGTCATCATCACGGGAGCGGGCGGTTCCGGCGTGCTGCTGTCGGATGCCTGCATCGACAACAAATTGTCATTGATGCAAATCCCGCCGGATCTCGACGCCGCGTTCCGCAAATTCATCCCGCCGTTCGGTGCCGCCGGCAACCCGGTCGACATCACCGGTGGCGAGCCTCCGATCACTTACGTCAACACCGTGAAACTCGGCCTCGAAGACCCGCGGATCCATTCGCTGATCCTCGGGTATTGGCACACCATCGTGACGCCCCCGATGGTGTTCGCCAGGAACATGGTCGAGGTGAAGAACGCGATGAAGGCGAAAGGAATCGAAAAGCCGATCGTGGCCTCGCTGGCCGGCGATATCGAGGTCGAGGAGGCCGCGGATTATCTCTATCAGAACGGCATCGTGGCCTACGCGTATTCGACGGAGATTCCGGTCGCGGTGCTGGGCGCCAAGTACAAATGGGCGAGAGGCGCCGGGCTGCTGTAAGCCTCGTCATTCCGGGATGCGCCCTCTTGGGCGCAGGCCCGGAATCCATACGCCCGTTGTCGGCGTATGAATGCTGAACGCAAATACGGTGTTTATGGATTCCGGGCTCGCGCTTCGCGCGCCCCGGAATGACGATTTCAGGACGAGCGACGCATTCGTTGCGTAGCCCAGTCCAGCACCGTCGCCGCCGCGATTCCCACGCACGCCGCCAGCGCATCGACGATGAAATCCTCCAGCCGCGCGTGCCGGCCCGGCATCCAGAGCTGCAGCAGTTCGAGCGCGCCGATCAGGATTGTGGCAATGCTTGCGATGAGCAGGCGGCGCGGATAAGCGAGACCGAACGCCAGTCCGACCAGTACGAACGCCAGCGCGTGTTCGCCGTCCTGGCCTAGATCGGAATGCGGCCGAAGCCGCGCGGGGCCGAGCGTTGCGAACGTCACGGCCGCAGTCAGCAGCCACGCGATGATCCGGAGAATGGTTGTCATTATTCCGGATAACACGATTCCCTGTTCGGAACCCTTAACCCGTCGGTACTTCCTTGCGCACGCCGACGCCGCGCATAAATCGTTCGCGGATCTGCACGGGGTCGCGATCGGTGGTGCCGACGCCGGGCTTGTCGTCAATGCGCAGCGCGATCAGCGTCGGGACGGCCGCCGACAGCGACCCGTCGACCAGCCGCTCAAAATCTTCCTCGTCGGCGGCCCACGCGCTGTTCGCAATTCCGCAGCCTTGCGCGACCGCAACGATGTCGGACGCCGCCGCCGCGGGCGTCGGCTGCGCTCCCGTGATCTGGTAGATGCCGTTATCCATCACGATCAGGCTGAGATTCGCCGGCTTGAGCGATGCGATGGTGGAGAGGCAGCCGAGCTGCATCAAGAGCGAGCCGTCGCCTTCCAGCGCGATGACGCGCCGTTGCGGTTGCGCCAGCGCGACGCCGAGCGCGATCGGAAATGCAAGGCCCATGCTGCCCAGCATGTAAAAGTTCTGCGGCCGGCGCCCCGCCGACCACAGGTCGAAATTGGTGTTGCCGATGCCGCCGACGACGGCTTCCTCGTGCTTCAGTTTCGCCACCAGCCGTTTGGTCAGGTCGAACCGGTTCATCACCTTGGTGTTGCGAACCGGAGCGGCGGTGTCCTTGGTCATCTGATCGCTCATTTCTCGAACACCTTGCCGCCGGTCAACAACGGCGACAGGATCAGCGCCACCGGAGCCTGGGTGGCGATCGCCTGCTTGATCGAGCGATCGCAGATAAATTCGAACTCGTCGAGCCGGGTTGCGGTGTGATGCACCATCGCCAGCGAATCCAGCACCGGCCGCATGGTGCGGCAAACCAGCGACTGTCCGTAATTGAATTCGCCCAGCGTGCCGCGTTCCGATACGAACATGACAAGCGGAATCTGGTACGGGATCGCCATCGACGCCAGCGCGTTCGCCAGCGTCGCAAAGCCCGAGGTCTGCATCAGCACGGCGCTGCGCATGCCGCCCATCCACGCGCCCGCGGCGATTCCGACCGCCTCTTCCTCGCGCGCGGTGGGGAAGGTGGTAAAGAAGGAATCGGCGTGAAGATTTTTGATCAGGGTGGTCAGCACCCGGTCTGGCACGTAGGGCACCAGCCGGACCTCGTTGCGCTTCAGCGTCCGCTGCACCACCCCGTGCCAGGTTTCCGGTTCAGATTGAAGGGACGCTTGTCCCTCGGCGGCCGCCATCGAATTCTCCCTGCCCACTACAACCCTCATCCTAAGGAGCGCGCTTTTGCGCGTGCCTCGAAGGATGGCGGCACGAACACCTCATGGTATCGCCGAACTTGACGCGATTAACGGGATTGTCAACATGCCGTGGCGGTGCGGTGATCTGCGTGCTGTGACCATGTCAGCGGCATGCCGGCATGCGATAAACCGGCAACGATAAGATCTTGGGAGAGATGCCATGAGATGGGTTCGGACGCTTGCCTTTGCGGCCGGCGTGGTCGCCGTCACAAATGTTGCCTCGGCCCAGACAGGATTTCCCACGAAGGCCGTGCATCTATTCGTGCCCTATCCGGCAGGCGGAGCGGTCGACATCCTGGCGCGCACGCTCGGCGATGAACTGTCGAAGAATTGGGGCCAGCCGGTCGTTGTCGAAAACCGCCCGGGTGCGGGCGGCGTGGTCGCTTCCCAGGCGCTCGCCACGTCGGCGCCGGACGGCTACACCCTGATCGTGGTCGCCAGCGGCCACGCCACCAATCCGTTTCTCTATCCGAAAATTCCCTATGACACTTTCAAGGATTTCACGCCGATCTGTCTGCTGGCATCGTCGCCGAACATCCTGCTGGTGCGCGCGGACTCCCCGTTCAGGACGCTGGCCGATCTTCTGGCGCAGGCGCGAGCCAAACCCGGAAGCCTGTCGTACGGAATGGCCGGCAACGGCACTTCGACCCATCTTGCCGGCGAGTTGCTGAAGAATCTCGCCAAGGTCGACATTCTCGCGATTCCCTACAAGGGCGGCGGTCCCGCGATGAACGATCTGTTGGGGGGACAGATTCCGATGTCGTTCAACAACGGGCCGGAGTCGGTCGGGCAGATCAGCGCAGGCACGGTCCGTGCGCTTGGCGTCACGACCGCGAGACGCGCGCCATTCCTGCCCGATGTTCCCACCATGGCCGTAGCCGGCGTGGCCGGCTACGATACCGGCGTGTGGTGGGGCCTGGCGGGGCCGGCCGGGATGCCGGCCAATGTCGTGGCGCAATTGTCGAGCGATTTCGTCGCCGCGTTGAAGGCGCCGGCCGTGAGAGACCGACTCAACACGCTCGGTGCGACGCCGATCGGCAGTTCGCCGAAGGAATTCGACGCGGTGATCCATGCCGACTACGACAAATGGGGACCGATCATCAAGGCAGCAGGAATGAAGGCTGAATGACGCGGCTGATGATCCGATGATTCCCGCCTGCCTGCCGCCGCTGCAGCCGACCCGGCCGAAGGTGCCGCCACCGCCGAACGCCTGTGATACGCACGCGCATGTGTTTGGGCCGGCGGCGCGGTTTGCCTACGCGGACGATCGCAGCTACACGCCGCCGGATGCGCCGCTGGAAAGATATCTGGCGATGCTGGACCTGCTCGGATTCGATCGCGGCGTGCTGGTGCAGGGCAGCGCGCACGGCCGCGACAATTCGGCGATGCTGGATGCGCTGGCGCAACACCCCGACCGGCTGCGCGGCGTCGCGGTGGCCGACGAAACCGTTTCGTCCGAGACGTTGCGGCGGTGGAACGAGCTCGGCGTTCGTGGCTTGCGCTTCAATCATTTCTTTCGCGACGGGCAGTTGCACTATCGCGGTGGGGTGCCGCTCGGCGCGGCGCGGACACTCGCGCCTGTCATGACTGAACTCGGATGGCATCTGCAGCTCTGGATCGACGTCAAGGATCTGCCGGAAACGATTCCGGTCCTGAAATCAATCGGCATGGCCGTGGTGATCGATCACATGGGCCGTACCGATGCCCGCGCCGGTACCGCAACCGACGGCTTCCAAAGCCTGCTGCGCGCGCTCAGCGAGGGCTGGTGCTGGGCCAAGCTGTCGGGTGCGCATCGCATCAGCCGGAACGCGCCCGACTATCCCGATGCTCGGCCGTTTCACGAGGCGCTGGTCGCGGCCAATCCGGAGCGGCTGGTGTGGGGCGGCGACTGGCCGCACCCGCGCGTCGAGGGCGCGATGCCCGATGTCGGGCATCTGTTCGAATTGTTTCAGGCGTGGACGCCGGACCAGGCGACGCAGCACCGTATCCTCGTCAGTAACCCGGCAAAACTCTATGGATTTCCCAACTGACCCCCTCTGTCATGCCCGGCCTTGTGCCGGGCATCCACGTCTTGTAGGTCGTGCAGAAGCAAAGACGCGGATGGCCGGGACAAGTCGGCCATGACGCATAAAAAGGTTCAGAGAGAATGTCCGCCAACAGCAAGCGCGTGTTTTACGTCAAATATCTGGCGCACCCGATCTACACCGAAATATTGCAGGCGCGTCCCGACGTGCGGCTCGACCGGCTCGAAAATGAAAGTCCCGACGACGTTGCGGCACCCATTGTGGCTGCGGCGCATGCCTATCAGATCGGTGCGGCGCGCGACGAACTTGCCGGACATTTCCATGTCGATCGTGACCTGCTGAAGCGGGCGCCAAACCTGCTGATCGTTTCCAGCAATGGCGCGGGATTCGATCCTGTCGACGTCGATGCCTGCACGGCGGCGGGCGTTGTAGTGGTCAACCAGTCCGGCGGCAATGCGCATTCGGTGGCCGAACATGCGCTGGGGATGATGCTGACGCTTTCGAAGCGCATCACCGAAGCGGACCGCGCCTTGCGCCGCGATCCGAATGTCAACCGCAACGCGTTGATCGGCACCGAAGTGCAGGGCAAGACCGTCGGTATTATCGGCATCGGCAATGTCGGCCGACGTATCGCCGAATTGTGCAGCGGCCTGCTCGGCATGAAGGTGCTGGCTTATGATCCATATCTTTCAATGGCGGAAATTGCTGCGCGCGGCGGCGAAATGGTCGAACTCGATGAACTGCTGCGCCGTGCAGACTACGTCTCCATCAGCTGCCCGCTGACCAAGGACAATCGCGGCATGATCGGCGCACGCGAATTCGCACTGATGCAGCCGCAGGCGTACTTCATCACCACCGCACGCGGCTTTATTCATGATGAAGCGGCGTTGTTCGATGCGTTGCGTGACAAGAAAATTGCCGGCGCGGGCCTCGACGTCTGGGCAAAAGAGCCGCCGCCGCCGGACCATCCGCTGCTGCAGTTCGACAACGTGCTGGCTAGTCCTCATACCGCGGGTGTGACCAAGGAGGCTCGCGCCAACATGGGCCGTATCGCCGCCGAGCAGATGCTCGGCACGCTCGATGGCCAGCGGCCGCCGCGGATAATCAATCCGGAAGTGTGGCCGGAATATTCGAAGCGGTTCGAGCGGGCGTTTGGGTTCGTGCCGGGATAAATGCGGACGTCTGCTCGAAAACGAAGTGCTTTTCGTCATGGCCGGGCTTGTGCCGGCCACCCACGTCTTTTTTGCCAATCGCCAAGACGCGGATGCCCGGCACAAGGCCGGGCATGACGATATCCGATTTTTTCGTTTCTACTTTACCAGATGGAACGCGCCGTCCTTTACTTCGATCACAAAGGCCGAGCGCTCGTCATAGCCGTTGTGATTATCCGGCGTCATGTTCGATAAGCCGTTGTTCAGCGCAAAGTCCCTTGTCTTCTCGATTTCGTCGCGCAACGCGGCGCGAAACTCCGGCGTACCGGGTTTTGCGGCCTTCAGCGCGGCCGGGATCGCGCGTTCCACGTGCGACACCGAATCCCACAGGTGCGCGCCAAAAATCGACGGGATGTTGCCGTTCGCGGCCTTGTAGGCATCGATGAAGGCCGTCGTAGGTTTTCGGAACGGACTGTCCGCCGGCAGGTCGTTGACGACCGTGAATGCCTCGCCCGTAAAAATAGCGCCGTCGACATCCTTGCCGCCGAGCTTGATGAATTCTTCGGTGGCGACGCCGTGGGTCTGGAAGATCGGCCCTTTGTAGCCGCGTTCGCGCAACGCTTTCTGCGGCAGCACCGCCGGCGTGCCGGCCGAAGCGACGAACACCGCATCGGGTTTGGTCGCGAGGACCTTCAGCACCTGTCCGGTGACGCTGGCGTCGCTGCGGGCGTAGACCTCGTGCCCGGTCAGGGTGATGCCGAGTTTCGGCGCAGCCTCATTCAGCACCTTGTAATAGCCTTCGCCATAAGCGTCGGAAACGCCGATATAGCCGAGGGTCTTGACCCCGGTCCTGGCAATATATTTCAGGATCGCGTTGGCCATGATATCGTCGTTGGGTACCACCTTGAACACCCATTTGCGCTTGTCATCCATCGGCGAAACCAGGATGGCGGCGGCGGCCAGCGACATCAGCGGAGTTTTGGATTCGGCAGCGATATCGATCAGCGGCAGGCTGACCGGGGTCAGCGACGAGCCGATCAGCACGTCGACCTTTTCCTCGGTAATGAGCTTGCGCGCGTTCTGCGCGCCCTTGGTCGGATCGGATTCATCGTCAAGCGCGAAATAGGTAATCTTCTGTCCGGCGATTTCCTTGGGCAACGCCGCCACCGTTTTGCTCTGCGGCTGCCCAAGGGCCGCACCCGGTCCGGATGCGCTCATGGTGATGCCCACTTTGATCTGCGCTTGCGCGCTGCCGAGGCCGACCAGGGTGGCCAGCACGATCATCCAACTCTTGCGTAACATTCGACGTTCTCCCTTCTGGTTGTTGTAACGTTAGTACTCGTTGCCGCCGAGGCCGAGATAACTTTCGACCAATCGCGAATCCCTGGAGATTTCTGCCGGCGACCCCTGCGTGGTGATCGCGCCCAATTCCATCACGTAAGCATAATCGGCGACCTCGAGCGCGGCCCGCGCATTTTGCTCGACCAGCAGAATCGAGACGCCGGTTTTGCGCAGATCCGTCAGGATATGGAAGACATCGCGCACGATTTTCGGCGCCAGCCCCAGGCTGGGTTCATCAAGCATCAGCAGCGTTGGCCGCGCCATCAGTGCGCGCCCCATCGCCAGCATCTGGCGTTCGCCGCCGGACAGCGTACCGGCCAGTTGGTGCCGCCGCTCCTGCAGCCGCGGCAGGCGTGCATAAACCTCGTCCAGCGTCTGCTTGCGTTCGGCACGCGGCCGCCGGAAGCCGCCCAGCAGCAGATTGTCCTCGACCGGCATGTCGGCGAACAGTTCGCGGCGTTCCGGCACAAGGCAGAGGCCAGCCTGCACGCGGCTCTCCAGCGGCACCGAATTGATTTCTCCGCCGCGGAATTTGATATGGCCGCGCGCGCTTAAAAGTCCCATGACGGCATTGAGCAGCGTGGTCTTGCCGGCGCCGTTGGAGCCGATCACCGTGACCAGCGCACCCTTGGTCACGGCGATGGAGACGTCATGCACCACCTGCGCCCGCCCGTAGGACACGCAGAGATCACGGACATCGAGCAGCGCTGCTGTCACGACACGCCTCCGAGGTAAGCTTCGAGCACGACGGGATCCTGGCGGATCGCGGAGGCAATGCCTTCGGCGATCTTGGTACCGAAATCCAGCACCACCAACCGGTCGGCGAGGCTCATTACAAAGTCCATGTCGTGCTCGACCAGCAGCACGCTGATGCCTTCGCTACGGACTTCCCGTAGCAGCCGGGCCAATGCTTTCTTCTCGCCGACGCGCAGACCTGCGGCCGGCTCGTCGAGCAACAGCAGTACCGGATTGAGACACAATGCGCGTGCGACTTCGACCAGCCGCAATTGGCCCAGCGCCAGCGTGCCTGCCGGCTTGAACGCAACATCGGCAAGACCGACGCGGTCGAGCTGGCGCCGCGCATTGGCAAACAGCAGCGCTTCCTCGGCACGATCGAGATTGAGGATCGCGCGCACCAGGCCTGCGCTGCCGCGCAGGTGCGCGCCGAGCGCGACGTTCTCGATCACGCTCATGTCGGCGACGATTTCCACATGCTGAAAAGTGCGTCCGAGCCCGAGCATTGCGGCGCGCTGCGGGGTTTGTGCCTGCAATGCGTGGCCCTCGAATTGAATATGCCCCGAGGTAAGCGGCAGCACGCCGGTAATCAGGTTGAAGGTGGTGCTTTTTCCGGCGCCGTTCGGCCCAATCAGACCGATAATCCGGCTGCTTTGCACCTCGAAACTCACGTCGTTGACCGCGACCAATCCACCAAATGCCTTGCGTGCGGATTGTGCCTGCAGCAGCGGCGTTCCCGGTTCCGGCAGCGGACGATCGGGCAGGCGCCGATCGTCGCGCGGCGCCGGGGGCGTTGGCGCCGGTGGCGGCCCAAACAGGATCGGCCACAATCCATTGGATGCGAATTGCAGGATCAGCACCAGCACCGCACCGAATGCGATGGCTTCGAAATTGCCGGTATTGCCGACCAGCCATGGCAGGAAATTCTGCAACTGGTCGCGCAATACCGTAATCCCGGCGGCGCCGAGAATGGCGCCATAGACGCGCCCGGCGCCGCCCAGCACCGCCATCAACAGATATTCGGTGCCGGCGCTGATGCCGAACGGCCCTGGCGACACCGAGCGCTGGAAGTGCGCGTAGAGCCATCCGGCAAGGCCCGCGAGCATCGCGGCGTAGACGAACACCATCAGCTTGGCGCCCGCGGTATTGACGCCGAAGGCTTCGGCAGCGCGGGTAGAGCGCCGCAGCGCGCGGATCGCCCGGCCGATCCGGCTGCCGAGCAGGTTCTGGGTGGCGGTCACCGCAAGCACGACGGCGAGCCACACCACCACAAAATATTCACTGGGATCGAACAGCGCATGCGCGCCAATCCGCAATGGCGGGATTCCGGGAAGTCCGTCATGGGCGCCGAGCCAGCCGATATTTCCGAACAAATAAAAGAATGCAATGCCCCATGCGATGGTGCCGAGCGGCAAATAATGGCCGGACAGCCGAACCGTGATCGCCCCGATCAAGCCTGCGGCGATCATGGTCACGGCCAGAGAGGCGGGCAGCGTCAGCCATGGCGAGACGCCGAAATGCACGGTCAAAGCCCCGGTGGTGTAGGCGCCGAAGCCGACAAAGGCGGCTTGTCCGAACGACGTCATGCCCCCGACGCCGGTCAGCAGCACGAGACCGATCGCGACCAGGCTCGAGATGCCGATGTAGTTGAACAGCGTGACCCAATAATCCGGCATCAGCCCGGTGAAAGGCGCGATCAGGATTCCCAGCGCACAGATAATCGGGATCAACGGCCGCCAGGACAGCTTCATTCCGTCTCCTCGGCATGCGGCGCGTACACCGAGCGCCATGCCAGCACCGGAATGATCAGCGTGAACACCAGCACTTCCTTAAAACTGCTGGCCCAGAACGAAAACAGTGCTTCGGCAAATCCGACCGCCAGGGCTGCGAGCACGGTCAGCGGATAGCTCACAAGACCGCCCAATATCGCTGCAACAAACGCTTTCAATCCGATCAGAAAGCCGCTGTCATAGAAGACGGTCATCAACGGGCCGACCATGGCGCCCGACACGGCGCCCAGAAGGGCGGCCAATGCGAATGCGATCTGCCCGGCGGCCGAGGTCGGGATTCCGACAAGGCGCGCGCCGATGCGGTTCGACGAGCAGGCCCGCAGCGCTTTGCCAAGCAGCGTGCTTCCGAAAAACAGCGCAAATATCACCAGCAGCAGCGAGGTGACGATCAGCACCGCTACGCTCTGGCCGGTGACGACGAGATCGCCGAGCGCAAAGGAAACCGAAGAGAGCGGGGCGGTGCCGGTGCCCTCAGGTCCGAAAAACAACAGACCAAGCCCCATCAGCGAAAAATGCACGCCGAAGGCAGCCATCAGTAGAACCAGCACGCTGGAATGAGCGATCGGTTCGAACGCGATGCGATAGATCATCGGGCCCATCGGCGCGATCAGCGCAATCGCAAGCAGAATGTTGGACGCTTGGCCGAGTTTGAGCGGCGCCACCGTTCGCGTGAGCAGGAGTAGCACAATCGGCAGCGCCAGATCGAACAGAACAATTCTCAAGACGCGGCGGACGGTCAGTTCCCGGAAATGTCTTATCAGTTCGGACGCCGCCGCGAGGCCTCCCAGCGCCAGCAACAGCCAGGGCGTTGACGGCATTTTTCCGTTTTCGAGTGCGGCGATGGTCAGTGCCGTGAACGCGACAAATTCGCCCTGCGGCACCAGGATAACCCGCGTCACCGCGAACACCAGCACCGTCGCAATCGCCACCAGCGCATAGACTGCGCCGTTGATGATGCCGTCCTGCAGCAGGAACAGGAAAATGGTTGCGTCCACGCGCGTCCCCCGGGGCCAACGTCCTTTTAGCCCGCTTCCCGGACCGACGCTCTTAGGCTTCCGGCTGAAATTAACTGACCGCTCGGTCAATTCAAGTGCTTAGTTGGCTGGCGCGGTCGAACACGCTGCAGGATTACAAGCTGACTTATCGTGCGGCCGGGCGTAGAGAAGGGTTGTCATCGCGCGCCACGTCTTCCAGCTTTGAATGAAATTGAGCAGAACGTAAATTGTTGAAATTACAGGACTATCGCTTCTCAGTCGCTCCGATGATGGACTGGACCGACCGGCATTGCCGCGTCTTCCATCGCCTGACGACGCGGCGTGCAACACTTTACACCGAGATGCTGACCACCGCCGCCATCATCCATGGCGATCGCGCGCGTCTGCTCGGATTTGACGCCAGCGAACATCCGGTGGCGCTTCAGCTTGGCGGTTCGAATCCGCCTGACCTCGCAGCAGCAGCGAAAATCGGCGAGGATTTTGGCTACGACGAGATCAATCTGAATGTCGGCTGCCCGTCGGATCGCGTAAAGGATGGGCGTTTCGGCGCCTGCCTGATGGCGGAGCCGGACCTTGTCGCGGAGGGCGTTGCCGCCATGAAGCAGGCGGTACGCATTCCCGTCACGGTGAAATGCCGGATAGGCATCGACGACCAGGATCCGGAACTGGCGCTCGATACGCTGGCGCGGCGCGCCATGGCGGCGGGTGTCGATGCTCTGATCGTTCACGCCCGCAAGGCCTGGCTGAACGGATTGTCGCCGAAGCAAAACCGCGACATCCCGCCGCTCGATTACGACCGGGTGTACCGATTGAAAGCGGCCTTGCCGAGCGTGCCCGTCATCATCAACGGCGGCATCACCGGCATCGCCGCGGCGAAGCGGCATCTGAAGCATGTCGATGGCGTGATGCTGGGACGTGCGGCCTATCAGGAGCCGTGGCGGTTGCTGGCGGCGGATCCTGAGTTGTTCGGAGAACCCGCGCCGTACCCGACCATGAAACACGTGTTTGAAGCCATGATGCCCTATATCGAGGATCAACTCGCGCGCGGCATTCGACTGCATTCAATGACGCGGCATTTCGTCGGCGCCTTTCACGGCGTGCCGGGCGCGCGCGCGTTCCGTCGCCACCTGGCCGAGAATGGCGTGAAGCCCGGCGCCGGCGTCAGTGTCCTGCGTGACGCGATTGCGCGGGTCGACGATCGCGCTCCGGTTTCGATGGCCGCTTAGGGATAGCCGCGCAGCATCAACCGGTCGGCACGCACTTCCCAGCTTTCCAGCCGGTCCAGAAAGCTCATGCCGAGGAGGTTGGTTTTCATCTGGCCGCGCGGGACCACCAGCGCCGGGACCGAACGCTCCACAAGCTTGCCGATCGCGAGACGATCGAGCGTCAGCCGTGCCGCCCTGGTGTGACCGCCGGCAGTTTCGACGTCGACGTTGTAGTCGAGCAGTTCGAGCGGAAGTCCGGCGGCCTTCGCAGTTTCGTAAGTAAGAACAACCGAGGTCGCCCCGGTATCGATCACCATCGGCGCATTGACTCCGTTGATCTGCGCGCGCAAAGCGAATTCGCCGGTCAGCCCGCGTGCGACTTGCACGGCGCGCGTTGGCTGGGCGGCGCGTTTGCGCAGCATCTCCGAGACGGTATTGCTCGCCTGCTCGATCCGTTCGGGGTCGCCATAGGCCACTACGGCGCCTGCCGTAGCCGCCAGCATAAGAAGAACAAGCAGAAAGCGGCTCACGACAGGCTCCCGCGGAATGCGACGGTCAGCCGTCCTTTGCGGGGCGCGGAGCAAGCGCAGGCAGGCCCGCCTCGGCCATCCGCGCGGGCAAGCGTTGCATGATCGCGAGCCGCTCCGCACTGTCGATGCGATGCCACCGCGCAATCTCCGGCAACGTGCGTCCGCAGCCATGACAAAGGCCGGTGCTCGGATCGATCATGCAGACCGCAATGCACGGCGTCTCGATGCTCATTCAGCGAGTTTGATGCGGTTTCGATGGTTTGCGCAAGCGCCGGCATCACAACCCTGTTCCCGCGCTCATGATCGGCTTGTTGCGCGGCCGGCGCTTGTCATCGGCCGGCGGATGGGTATCCAACGAGTCGGGTTGCAGAGGAGGCGCTTCCTCGGCCATCGGCGCCAGCGCCGACATCACGCGCTCCGGCGGGAATGTGATGATGACCTCAGTGCCGATGCGGAGCTTCGATCTCAATGTGAACGTGCCGCCGTGCATGTCGATCAGGCTTTTTGCAATCGGTAAACCAAGGCCCGCGCCCTGTTCAGCCGATTTGATCGAGTTGGAACCCTGGCCGAACGATGCCAGCACAATCGGAATTTCTTCTTCGGCGATGCCGGACCCGGTATCCTTGACGCTGAGATACTGTCCGCCCGACGCGGTCCATCCGACTTTCAGCCAGATCTCGCCGCCTTGCGGCGTGAACTTGATTGAGTTCGACAACAGGTTAAGCACGATTTGGCGCGAGGCGCGCTCGTCGGCCCAGATTCGCGGCATGCCGTGCTCGAACACTTCGTGGATGGTAATGCCGCGGCTGGATGCGCGCAGCTTCAGCAAATGGTGGCAGTCGGCGACGACATGCACCAGTGAAACCGCCTCTTCGTTGAGTTCGTAACGCCCAGCCTCGATTCGCGACAAATCGAGAATTTCATTGATCAGATTCAACAGATGCACCCCGGAATTGTGGATGTCCGCGGAATAATCCTTGTAGACCGGCACCGCATGGCCGCCAAAGATCTCGCTCTTCATCACTTCGGAGAAGCCGAGGATCGCGTTGAGCGGGGTGCGCAGTTCGTGGCTCATCTGCGCCAGAAAACGCGACTTCGCGACGTTGGCGGATTCCGCGCGATGCCGGGCCTCGTCGGAGATCGCCTTGGCCTGTTCGAGTTCGCCGATCAGCGCGTCTTTTTCTGCGCGGGCCTCCAGCGTGGCCAGCGTCGTCGAATGCAGCTGGTGCGCCAGCAGGGCGAAATAGCCCTCCGCCGCGACCGCGAGCAGGGCCAGAACGTAGTTGTCGAACGTGCCACCGAGCACGAAATTCAACGCAATCGCGCAGGTCACCGGCGTGGTCGACGCAAGCGCTGCGATCGGCAGGCTGGCGGCCAGCATGCTCGATACCGCCACCACCAGCAGCATCAAGAACATCAGTAGTGTGTTGGAGATGATATCGCCGCCGGCGGGATGAATCAGGATTGCCATCCAGCACAGACCATAAAGCAAATCGAGCAGAACAAATCGTCTCCGCCATCTGCGTGTATCGGTGGGCGAGGGCGCTTCGTTTAGAAACTTGGCGCAGTTACGGATGATCACGGCGTGAATGCAAAATATCCCGCAGGTCCAGGCCGCTGCCGAGATCGGCTCCAGCCAGAGGCCGAACAGCAGGCCGGTCGCCACCACCAGCAGCATCACCACATATGACGCCGACATCCGGGTTTGCGCATATTGTCGAAGCAATTCGCGGTCGAACGCGGGACGGGTTCCACTGCTCGACGTTAACCGGTCGCGGGCCTCACGCACCCGTTGGGCGGCGGCGCGGCGGTTGCGTGGCGGCGCTGCGATCGGCTGTTCGACCGGAAGCTGGACAACTTCAGGTCTATCGGCGGGTTTACTCATCAGACAACAACAATCCTACGCGCAGCCGCGCGCGCTTTTACTCCTGCTATCTCTGGCGCTAAATCATTAAGAGCTGCCTTAAACAGCCAAAGAATCGCGTTAACAAGAGGTTAAATTAACCTCTTGCGCGATATCATTCGCACGCGGCCGATGCACCGATCCAGCCGCGCCTTTCGACAAGAATCACCGCTCCAGACGGGCCAGCAGGCTCGACGTATCCCAGCGCTTGCCGCCCATCTTCTCGACCTCCGCATAAAACGCATCGCAGAGGGCCGTAACCGGAAGGCTGGCGCCGTTGCGCCGCGCTTCGGCGAGGCAGATCGACAAATCCTTGCGCATCCATTCGACCGCAAAGCCGAAATCGAACTTTCCGTCGTTCATCGTCTTATATCGGTTTTCCATCTGCCAGGACTGGGCCGCTCCCTTCGAGATGGTGTCGATCACGGCATGAACATCCAGGCCGGCTTTCTTGGCGAAATGAATTCCTTCGGACAGGCCTTCGACCAGACCGGCGATGCAGATCTGGTTGACCATCTTGGTCAACTGGCCCGAGCCCGCGGTTCCCAGCAGTTTGCACATTCTCGCATAGGCCGCGATCACGGGTTCGGCTTTTGCGTATGCGTCCGGGCTGCCGCCGCACATCACGGTCAGCGCGCCGTTTTCCGCGCCGGCCTGGCCACCCGATACTGGCGCGTCGATGAAGTTGAAACCGCGCTTGGCCGCCTCGGCGTCGAGCTCGCGGGCGACTTCGGCTGACGCCGTGGTGTGGTCGACGAAAACCGCTCCGGCCTTCATCCCGGCGAAGGCGCCCCCGGCGCCGGTCGTCACCGCGCGCAGGTCGTGGTCGTTGCCGACGCAGCACATGACGAAATCCTGGCCTTCGGCGGCGGCCTGCGGCGTCGAAGCGGTTTTTCCCCTGAATTTCTCCGCCCACGCCTGCGCCTTGGCCGTTGAGCGGTTGAACACGGTGACGTCATGGCCACCTTTTGCCATGAGATGCCCTGCCATGGGGAAACCCATGACGCCGAGACCGAGAAAAGCGACTTTGGCCATGTCAGAACCTTGAGGGTTGCGCCGGCATTGCTGCGGAACTGCCGAACGGTGTCTTTAAAGGGAGGTAGAGGCGGAAGCCGCAGCATAAACGCTGCGTCGCGAAGGGCAACGGGCTCGATTGCTGAGCATGCCCTGTTTTGTGCTAGAAGTGGCGGAAGACAGACAAGACTTCAAAACAAGGGAGCGATAGATATGAGCGTAGGCCTGCTCGATCATTTCAACATCCGGACCCGAAAACTCGCCGACACCGTCAGATTCTATGAGGATGTGCTGGATCTCAAGAGCGGCGACCGGCCGAACTTCAACTTCCCGGGAGCGTGGATGTACAGCGACGGCAAGCCGGTGGTTCATCTCGTCGATATTTCGAAGACGGACGAGCAGCAGAAACCGGATTCAGGCGTGGTGCACCATGTCGCCTTCGCAAGCCGCGGCTTTGCCGACATGAAACAGCGGCTCAAGTCCAAAGATCTGCCGTTCGACGTCCGTGAGGTGCCGGGCGTCGCCGTCTGGCAGATTTTTGTCACCGATCCCAACGGCGTGATGCTAGAACTCAATTATGAAATGGCCAACGAAAAGGCCTGACGCGGTATCCTTTCTTGCTGGTTCGCTCTATGTGTCCGGTCGAAGCACCGGGATTCCTGGAGATTTGGTTTGAGTGTGACGCAGCAGCAGGTTCATGAAGCCCTGGCCAAGGTGATGTCGCCGCGCGGCGCCGCTTTGACGGACGCGAATGTTCTGTCCGAGATCACCGTCAACGACGGCAAGGTGTTTTTCTCAATCAATGTCGACGCCGCCGAGGCTCACGCCTGGGAAAACGTCCGGGCCGAGGTCGAAGCCGCCGTGCGCGCTATTCCCGGTGTCACCGCGGCGATGATCGCGCTGACCGCCGAACGCAAGGCGGGAGCGGTACCGCCGCCGCATCGGCATGCGCAAGGCGTGCCGCACGTCTCCTCGCACCGTCCGCAGTCGGCATCGGGTTCGCCGATGTCGAAACAGTCGGATATTCCCGGTATTTCCGCGGTCATCGCGGTGGCGTCGGGCAAGGGCGGCGTCGGAAAATCCACCACCGCGCTCAATCTGGCATTGGGCCTGCGCGACCTCGGATTGCGCGTCGGCCTGCTCGATGCCGATATCTATGGGCCGTCGGTGCCGAGGCTGACCGGTATTCGCGAGAAGCCGCAACTCAACGACGCCAAGAAAATGCTTCCGATTAAGCGGTTCGGTCTTGCCGTGATGTCGATCGGTTTTCTGGTCGAGGAAGAGACCGCGATGATCTGGCGCGGCCCGATGGTGATGTCGGCGATCACCCAGATGCTTCGCGACGTGGTGTGGGGCACGCTCGACATCCTTGTGGTGGACATGCCGCCCGGCACCGGCGACGCCCAGTTGACCCTGGCGCAGAACGTGCCGCTTAAGGGTGCAATCATCATCTCGACGCCGCAGGACCTCTCGCTGATCGATGCCCGCCGCGGGCTTGCGATGTTCAAGAAGGTCAATGTTCCCGTACTCGGCATTGTCGAGAACATGAGCTATTTCCAATGCCCGCATTGCGGCACGCGATCGGATATTTTCGGCCATGGCGGCGCGCGGCATGAGGCGGAGCGGCTTGCGGTGCCTTTTCTGGGCGAAATCCCGCTGCACATGTCGATCAGAGCCACCTCCGATTCGGGAACGCCGGTGGTGGAAAGCGAGCCGGATGGACCTCATGCGGCGATCTACCGCGCAATCGGGGCCAAGGTTCGCGATCAGCTCCAGGGCGTCATTGCGGCAGCGTAAAGGCTCCCGAAAGCGCTGCATTCGCGGCATTCGACTTTCGTTTAATCTGCCGTCATTCCTTGGTTTCGTTTCCGCAACGAGATATCCATGTTAAAGACGCCTGCACCGGAGCGCCGTCGGTTGACGCGGATTCGCGTCGTCGCTGGAACGCGCTCCAGGAAATCCAAAAAAACCGCAAAGGAGATGCCTGAATGAAGCGTCGTGATTTTTTGAAAGTTACCGCAACCGGCGCCGCGGCGGCGGCGGTCGCCTCGCCGGCGATCGCGCAATCGTCGCCAGAGATCAAGTGGCGCCTGACCTCGAGCTTCCCGAAGTCGCTCGATACGATTTATGGCTGCGCCGAGCAGTTTTCGAAATACGTCGCTGAAATGACCGACAACAAGTTTCAGATTCAAGTCTTCGCGGCGGGTGAAGTCGTACCCGGCCTGCAGGCGCTCGACGCAGCCGCCAATGGCACCGTCGAGATGTGCCACACCGTCTCATATTATTACGTCGGCAAGGACCCGACCTTTGCGATCTATGCATCGGTGCCCTTCGGCCTCAACGCGCGCCAGCAGAATTCATGGTGGTACCAGGGCGGCGGCATGGAGCTTGGCAACGAATTCTTCGCCAAGCACGGCGTAATCGGTTTTCCCTGCGGCAACACGGGCACCCAGATGGGCGGCTGGTTCCGCAAGGAAATCAAGACGGTCGCCGATCTTTCAGGAACGAAGATGCGCATCGGCGGCATCGCTGGCCAGGTCCTGCAGAAAGTCGGCGTCGTACCGCAGCAGCTCGCCGGTGGCGACATCTACCCGGCGCTGGAGAAGGGCACGATCGACGCGGCCGAATGGGTCGGACCTTACGACGACGAGAAGCTCGGATTCCAGAAAGTTGCGAAGTATTACTACTATCCAGGCTTCTGGGAAGGCGGCCCGACCATCCATGCTTTCTGCAATCTGGAGAAATGGAATTCGCTGCCGAAGAATTATCAGGCCATCGTCACCAACGCGACCGCAAACGCCAATACCTGGATGGCCGCGCGTTACGACATGCAGAACCCGACCGCGTTGAAGCGTCTGGTTGCCGGCGGAACGCAGCTTCGGCCGTTTACCAACGAAGTGCTCGATGCATGCTTGAAGGCGACCAACGAATTGTGGGCCGAAATCTCCGCAAAGAATGCCGACTTCAAGAAATCCGTCGATGCGATGCAGGCCTACCGCTCCGACGAGTACCTATGGTGGCAGGTTGCAGAATACACCTTCGACAGTTTCATGATCCGCTCGCGCACCCGCGGCTGATTACGTCTTAAGTAGCGTGGCAAAAATCCGGCGTTCGCAAGAACGCCGGGTTTTTTTGCACGTGCAACCGGCAGTTCGTGATGGAAATCCCGGCCAGGATGTTCCATGCTCCGCTCAGGCCTCAACAAGAAGGCTGCATCAAACGCCGATTATCAGAGGGAGAGCTCAATGAAGCGACGAGACTTTATCAAGGTGACAGGCTTGGGCGTTACCGGCGCCGCCATCGCCGCACCGGCAATCGCGCAATCGATGCCGGAGATCAAATGGCGCATGACCACCAGTTGGCCGAAGTCGCTCGATACCCTGCATGGCGCCGCCGATCAGATGGCGAAGATGGTGGGCGAAGCCACCGACAACAAATTCCAGATCCAGACCTTCGCTGCAGGCGAAATCGTTCCCGGCCTCCAGGTGCTCGATGCCGTACAAAATGGCACCGTCGAGATGGGCCACACGGCGTCATACTACTACTTCGGCAAGGATCCGACTTTTACGTTTGGTTCGTCGGTGCCCTTCGGGCCGAACGCGCGCCTCAATCAAGCCTGGTACATGCTTGGTGGCGGCA
This sequence comes from uncultured Bradyrhizobium sp., assembly GCF_964252615.1. NCBI lineage: Bacteria > Pseudomonadati > Pseudomonadota > Alphaproteobacteria > Hyphomicrobiales > Nitrobacteraceae > Bradyrhizobium > uncultured Bradyrhizobium sp. Next base: position 205,617 of record NZ_CAXUNQ010000001.1, on the reverse strand, counting down.
AGGAACTCTTGAACGAATTTTACAAGGGGTACAACGTCACCTCCCTGCTCGCCGGCAATACCACCTGTCAGATGGGTGGCTGGTTCCGCAGGGAAATCAATACCGTCGACGACCTCAAAGGATTGAAATTTCGCATCGGCGGTTTTGCCGGCCGGGTGATGCAGAAGCTCGGCTGCGTCCCGCAGCAGCTTGCCGGCGGCGACATCTATCCGGCGTTGGAGAAGGGCACCATCGACGCGGCGGAATGGGTCGGTCCCTATGATGACGAAAAACTAGGCCTCTATAAGGTCGCTCCGCACTACTATTACCCGGGATGGTGGGAGGGCGGCCCCATGCTCCTTGCCATGGTCAACCTCGACAAGTGGAATGCGCTGCCGAAATATTACCAGAATGTTCTCGAGCAGGCCGGCCACTACGCCAACAACTGGATGATGGCAAAATATGATGCCGTAAATCCGACGGCGTTGAAGAAGCTGCTGGCCGGCGGGACCAAGTTGCATGCCTTTTCACCCGTCATCATGGAAGCGAGTTTCAAGGCGGCGAAGGAATTGCACAGCGAAGTCGCCGCGGGCAACGCAAACTTCAAAAAGGTCTACGAGTCGCTGACCGCCTTTTCCAACACCGGCTATCAATGGTTCCAGGTCGCGGAGGCCGGTTACGACAACTTCATGGCGCGTCGCTCGCAAAGTTGAGCCTCCGCGCGCAACGGTCGAAACCCGGAGCAATGCTTTGGGGTTTCGACCTGGTTGGTCAGTGAAGCAGGCTGTACTGGACGATGTAGACGGCCGCTCCGCTGAAATAACCCAGCAGTGCCAAGCCGCTGATACGTCTCACGTACCAGAAAAAGGAAATTTTTTCGAGACCCATGGCGGCCACGCCCGCTGCCGAACCGATGATCAGGATCGATCCGCCGGTACCGGCGCAGTAGGCGATAAATTCCCACAAGAAACTGTCGGCTGGATATTGGGTCAAGCTGTACATGCCCATGGACGCCGCCACCAGGGGAACGTTATCCACAAACGCGCTGAGCAAACCGAGCAAGACCACGATAACGTCTTGGCGCCCGACGTGCACATCCAGCCATTTCGCGAGCATGTCGAGAACACGACTGTGTTCCAGGGTAGCGACGGCCAGCAAGATTCCGATGAAGAAAATGATCGAACTCATGTCGATCCGCGTCAACGCGTGAACAAGCGTCAAATGCTGTTTTTCATCTTCTTCTTTATTCCGATGGATCAGTTCCCCGGCCGTCCAGAGGATTCCCAGCCCGAATAATATTCCGATAAAGGGAGGTAGATGGGTGACGGTCTTGAACGCCGGCACCATCACCAGGATGCCCAACCCCAGATAGAATATCAGATTGCGCTCGAAGATCCTGATCCGCGGCAGGTCGCTTTGCGCATCGCTCGGTGAAACAATGGCTTTGCCTCGCAGCAGATAACTTACGACAAACAGCGGAACGACGAGGTTGATCAGCGAGGCCACAAAGACCCCCTTGATGATGGCAAGCGGCGTGATCTGTCCTCCGATCCAAAGCATGGTCGTGGTTACATCGCCGATGGCCGACCAGGCCCCGCCGGCATTGGCGGCAATTACAATCATCGCGGCGAAGAACAAGCGGTCGCTCTGGTTTCCCAACAGCTTTTTCATCAGCGAGATCATGACGATCGTCGTCGTCAGATTGTCCAGTATCGCGCTCAGGAAAAAGGTTACGAAGCCGACGAGCCACATCAACGTGACTTGTTTCTTGGTTCGAATGATCGATGTGATTACTTCGAAACCGTTGTGAGCATCGATCACCTCGACGATCGTCATTGCTCCAATCAGGAAGAATACGATTTGAGCGGTTGAGGAAACCGACCCGTTGAGCTGTCGCTCCAACAGGGCGTGATCGCCGCTCAATGCTGCGTAAACCGTCCACAGCAGTCCGGCGCCGACCAGTGCGGATGCGGACTTGTTGATTTTAATGGCCTGTTCCAGCGCGACGGCAGTGTAAGCGACAACGAAAACGGTCACAATCACGCCTGACAATCCAGCCTCCTCGAAAGCAGACTAGTTTTTCGGCGGCGGACCAAAATCCAGCGGCGGAAGCTCCATTTGCGGAACCTCGATCTTGATCTTGTTAAGATCGACACTCAGCGGCTTGTCGAGCAGGCCGGTTACCGTAACCGGAAAAGCGATCACCAGCACGACCATGATCACTTGAAGTCCGATCCAGGGCATCGCGCCCCAATAGATATCGGAGCTCTTGACCTCTTTCGGCGCAACGCCGCGCAGATAGAACAGCGCAAATCCGAATGGCGGATGCAGGAACGATGTCTGCATGTTCACGCAAAGCATGACTCCGAACCAGATCAGTGCGGCATCCGGGCCAACGACCGGCGCCAGGATTTTCTGCGCGATCGGGGCGATCATCGGCAGGATGATGAAGGCGATCTCGAAGAAGTCGAGGAAGAACGCCAGGAAGAAGATGAACAGATTGATGAAGATCAGGAAGCCCCAAACGCCGCCGGGCAGGGATGTCAGCAGGTGTTCCAGCCATACGCCGCCGGAGACGCCGAGGAACACCACCGAGAAACAGGTCGACCCGATCAGGATGAAGGTGACCATGGTGGTAATGCGCATGGTCGTCTCGTAGCCCTGTTTGATCAGATCGCGCAGTTCGGGAATACGCACGGCCTCAAGGCAGATCCACACCACCGCGGCATAGGTGATGGCAAAGGCGAGCTTGAAGATCAGCCCCTCGGTCAGGAAGATACCGATGATGGTGCCGATACCGCAGGCGATGATACCGACGATCAGAACCTTGCGGCCTGCGCTGCTGAAATCCTTGCTGTGTATCGCCGCCAGCACGATCGCCCCGACCGCGCCCATGGCGCCGGCTTCGGTCGGCGTCGCCAGTCCCATCATCATCGTGCCAAGCACGACGAAGATCAGAACCGCAGAGGGAATGATGCCCATCAGACATTTGCGCCAGAGCGGCCAGCCGGTCAGCGTCAGTTCGGTGACCGGCACCGCCGGCACGTGATCCGGCTTTACGATGCCGAGCGCGAAGGTGTAGCCAGCAAACAGGACGATCTGAAAAACCGACGGCCCCCAGGCGCCCAGATACATGTCGCCGACCGACTTGCCGAGCTGGTCGGCCAGCACGATGAGCACCAGCGACGGCGGCACCAATTGCGTGATCGTCCCGGATGCCGCCAGCACCCCGGTGATGTAACGGATGTTGTAACCATAGCGCATCATCACCGGCATCGAGATCATGGCCATAGCGATGACTTGCGCCGCCACGGTGCCGGTGATGGCGCCGAGGATAAAGCCGACGATGATGACCGAATAGCCGAGGCCACCCCGGATCGGGCCGAACAGCTGCCCCATCGAATCCAGCATGTCTTCGGCAAGACCGCAGCGCTCCAGAATCGCTCCCATGAAGGTGAAAAACGGGATCGCCAGCAACAGCTCGTTCGAAAGCACGCTTCCGAATACGCGGCCCGGAATCGCCTGCAGAAAGTTAAGGTCAAAAAAGCCTAGATGGATCGAAAGAAAGCCAAACAAGAGCCCGACTGCGGCCAGCGTAAAGGCCACCGGATAGCCGATCAGCATCGCCAGAACCAGGCCGCCGAACATCAGCGGCGGCATCATCTCCAGCGTGATCATTGGGTAGGCCTCTCATATTTCGCATCGATCGTCACTTGGCCTTGAAGTGCCGCGATGCGTTTGATCACTTCGGAGACGCCCTGAAGTGCCAGCATCACGAACCCGAAGGGAACGACGAGCTTGATCGGCCAGCGGAGCAGGCCGCCGGCATTGCCGGACATTTCGCCGACCGCATAGGCCTGATAGAAAAACGGCCAGGACAGATAGCTGAGCAGCAGACAGGCAGGGATCAGGAAAAACAGCGTGCCGATCAGATCGAGCCAGAGCTGGCCGCGCTCGGAGAGGAACAGGTAGAAAATCTCGACCCGGACATGCTCATTGCGTTTAAACGTGTAGGCGGCGCCGAACATGACCAGAATGGCGAACATGTACCACTGCAGTTCCAGCCAGCCGTTCGAACTATAACCGAACGCGTAGCGTATCATGGCGTTGCCCGCGCTCACGATACAGGCGGCCAACACCAGCCAATTGCAAACGTAACCGATCTTTTCATTGAGCTGGTCGATCGCCGAGCTAACGGCCAATAGTGGGCGCATCGCATTCTCCCCGGCGCTCGCCATCAAAGCACGCCAAAAGCTTCAACGCGCATCGCGTCGCCGCAGCGCGGTGAACGCGCAGAGCCATGGCTCATCTGCAGGAGCGATTGCAACAATAGTCCCCCCATTTGCGCTTTTGCCGTCTTGACCGCACCCGTCAGGCGCAGCGGCTTGTCCAGCCAGCAAGCATGAAAGCGACCGCACCATTTCAGCGCCTCGTGACGGCGTCAATTGGAAAATGGACAAGTTGACGTGGGATCAAACGGTTGTGCGTCTTTCGTAGACCGCGCCCGAAAGCTCAGCCGCCGGTTACGCTCATATGGCGGCTGACACTGGGGCGGTTGTGCCGGCGGTCGATGATGAAGTCGTGGCCCTTGGGCTTGAGGCCGATGGCGCGATCGATCGCGGCGCTGAGCAGGTCATTATCGGCGGAAGCGCGCAACGGCTTGCGCAAATCGGCGGCATCCTCGTGGCCGAGGCAGGTGTGCAACGTGCCGGTGCAGGTGATCCGCACGCGGTTGCAGGATTCGCAGAAATTATGGGTCATCGGCGTGATGAAACCGAGTTGGCCGCCGGTTTCGCTGACATGGACGTAGCGCGCCGGACCCCCGGTATCGTCCTTCAGATCGGTCAGCGTATATTGGGTGGCGAGGCGCGCGCGCAGCATGGACAGCGGCACATATTGGTCGACGCGGCCCTCGCCGATGTCGCCCATCGGCATCACCTCGATCAGCGTCAGCGCCATGCCGTTGCCATGCGCCCATTTCATCAGCGCCGGTATCTCTTCCTCGTTCATGTTCTTCAACGCGACGGTGTTGATCTTGACCGCGAGACCTGCGGCGCGCGCAGCCTCGATGCCGGCCAGAACCTTGGCAAGATCGCCCCAGCGGGTGATGGCCCGGAATTTCGCGGGATCGAGCGTATCCAGCGAGACGTTGATCCGCCGGATACCGCAGTCCCGCAACTCGCTCGCAAACCGCGCGAGTTGCGATCCGTTGGTCGTCAGGGTCAATTCGCGCAGCCCGCCATTATCGAGATGGCGCGACAGCGAACGCACCAGCAACATCACGTTGCGACGGACCAACGGCTCGCCGCCGGTGAGCCGTAACTTCCGGACACCCTTGGCAATGAACGCCGAACACAACCGGTCGAGTTCTTCCAGCGTGAGCAGATCGGCTTTTGGCAAGAAGGTCATGTCTTCGGACATGCAATAAAAGCAGCGCAGATCGCAGCGGTCCGTGACGGACACCCGCAAATAGCTGATGGTCCGGCCAAACGGGTCGGTCATGGCCGAAGGCGGCGATCCGGGATGATTCAACGCGTCGAGGGTCATCTGATAAGCCTATAGCACTGTCGCAGCAGTTGCGACAGCGGGGCAGGCGCTCCGGTTTCATCTAGGCATGACGCGCCGCGCATGCAATCGGGGCAAAGGCCGATTGCGGCGTATCACCTAACGGGTAGGTGCCGCGGCGGGAGCTGCCGGTGTCGGGAATGGCGATGCAGCGGGTGCGGCGGCCGCGGACTTCGGTTTTTTCGGCCTCATCGGCTTTCGTATCGCCCTGGGCGGTGGCCCGGCCGGCTGCAGCTCGGCAACGACCGGATCCGGATCGACTGTCGTCGAGGCTGGAGTCGAGAAGTCGCCGGGAATACGGATCACCTGCACCGGGACGGTCAACGGCTGATATTTGTTCAGCGTGTAGGTGACGGTGAAGCTATCCGCCGCAGGCACGGAAACCGAGCAAGGCGTCTTGCAGCCCGGTCCGAGGGACGTGACCGCGTTGGCTCCCTGCGGCGCGGATTCAAGCTGGACGTTTACCAGAGGCGGCGCGGCCTTGAAGGCATCCATGGAGAACGAAGAACAACCGGCCAAACCAAGCCCTGCCACAGCACTCACGATGACACGATGCATGATCCATCCGTCATTTATTGCGGCTTACCGCACGATCCCGGACGGGACCATAGGAGTGTCATGACATCGGCGCAACCGCGCGGACGGGAATCGTTAACTGATGGTTAATACGGTAATCGTCACCTGCTAATTATATAGATTTATCAATAGTTTGATTGAGGCTGCCGTTCGGCTGCCAGATTATCCACCGCCGCCGGCAGGTCCCTCATATGGCCGATCAGGCGGTCAGGTTTGAGGTCCGCCATGGGAACCTCCGTATAGCCGAAATCGACGCCGACCACCGGCACATTCGCGCGCCGGGCGACGCCGACGTCGGTCCCGGCGTCGCCTACCATGATGGTCGAGGAAAGATGCCCGCCGGCACGCAGGACGGTCTGTTGCAGGATGGCCGGATCGGGTTTGGAAACTCCAAAAGTATCGGCCCCGCAGATCGCGGAAAAGCGCGAGCTCAAATTCAGCTTGTCGAGAAGCAGCTTCGACAGCCACTCCAGCTTGTTTGTGCAGACCGCAAATCGGCATCCACGCGCGGAAAGTTTGTCGAGTGCGTCTTCCAGACCTTCGAACGGACGAGACTCGTCGGCAATATGCGCCGCGTAATAATCTATAAAAATGCCGGTCAGCCGGTCGAGATCCCCTGGATCGACGTGGCGCCCGTCCACCTCCAATCCGCGCTCCAATAGTTTGCGGGCGCCGGCACCGATCATGTTACGAGCCGATTTCATGGGCACCGCAGGCAGACCTTCGCGGTCAAGAACAAAATTCAGCGCATTGATGAGATCCGGCGCCGTATCTACCAGCGTGCCATCCAGGTCGAATACAATGGTGCGCGAAAGCTCCATAGTGGATCGCTACCGGCCTCCGAGCAATCTTGCAAGTGGGAGGTTGCCGGCTGAGCACCGGTAGTTCCGTTGAAAATAGGCGTATAACCCTGTTCCTCATCGCAAAACGACGCTAGACATGCCGCGCGCCGGCGTGCTGGCAGGACGATCGGCAGGGTTTTTGGAGCATCGTCGCGCGTGACCATGGACGAACTGAAAAGACAGGCCGCGGCGCGGGCGCTCGAACATGTGCGCGACGGCATGAAACTGGGCCTCGGTTCCGGCTCGACCGCGAAGCACTTCGTCGAACTCCTGGGCGAGCGGGTCCGCGGCGGCCTGAATATCATTGGCGTGCCGACCTCCGAGGCAACACGTGCCGATGCTCAGCGTTGGGGCATCCCGCTGACCTCGCTGGACGACATCGACCGGCTCGATCTGACGGTCGATGGCGCGGATGAAATTGATCCCTTTTTCAACGTCATCAAGGGCGGCGGCGGCGCATTGCTGCGTGAAAAGATCGTTGCGGCGGCGTCGGATCGCATGATCGTGATCGCCGACGATTCCAAATTTGTCGAAACCCTCGGCCGCTTTCCGCTGCCGGTGGAGGTGATTCCGTTCGGCCTGTCGGCGACGCGGCGCGCGATGGCGCAGGTGTTTGCGGAAACCGGCGGTTCCGGGCAAATGGTGATCCGGAAAGCCGGGAATAGCCATGCTTTTGTCACCGATGGCGGCCACTGGATTATCGATGCCCATCTCGGTCGCATAGCCGATGCGCCGCGCCTGGCTGAATTGTTGAATTCGATACCAGGCGTTGTCGAGCACGGGCTGTTCATTGGTCTCGCCGGCATGGTGGTCTTGGCAGGCTCTCAGGGAATTCGGGTTGTTGAACGGCCGTAAGCGCCGCAATTGAGGAGAATCGCAATGAAATATCGTTCGCACGTCGTGGCTGCCGCAGGCGTTGTAATCGGACTGGCTTCGGCGGGCGCTTCGGTCCATGCGCAGCAACCTGCGCCCAAGCAGGCGGCACCCGCGCCGGCGCCGGCGCTCAAGCAAGCTTCGCCGGCAGCGCTGGCAGCTGCAAAAGAAATTCTGGCCATGAAGAATGCCAGTGCGATGTATCAGGCTGCAGTTCCCAACATCGTTGATCAGACCAAGAACGCGCTGCTGCAAAGCAATCTTAATTATCAGCGAGACCTCAACGAAGTCGCGGTAATTGTCGCTAAAAATCTCGCCGGCAAAGAGCAGGAAATCGGCGAAGGCATGGCCAAGATCTACGCCAACGAGTTTACCGAGCAGGAGTTGAAGGACCTGGTGACCTTCTACAAGTCTCCGCTCGGCCAAAAACTGCTGGCAACGGAGCCGCGGGCGATTCAGTTCAGCATGTCCTACATGAATCAATGGGGACAGGTCTTTGCCCAAACCGTCAATGAACAGTTCCGGGTCGAGATGAAAAAACGCGGCAAGGAGATTTAGCAGAACCTGGCCGCGCGTAGGGGAAGCAAATGGCTGATTTCGACGTCGACCTGTTCGTCATCGGCGGCGGGTCCGGAGGCGTACGCGCGGCGCGAATCGCCGCCGGATATGGCGCGCGGGTCATGGTGGCCGAAGAATATCGGATGGGCGGCACCTGCGTGATCCGCGGCTGCGTGCCGAAAAAACTCATGGTGATTGCCTCCCACATCCATCACGAAATCGAAGACGCGGCAGGCTTCGGCTGGACGATTCCTCAGGCCACATTCGACTGGCCGACGCTGATCGCCAACAAGGACAAGGAGATCGCGCGGCTCGAAGGCATTTACACCGCGAATGTCGAGAAATCCGGGGCGCGCATCGTCAAATCCCGCGCAGTATTCGAGGACTCGCACACGCTCCGTCTCGGCAGCGGCGAAACCGTCCGGGCAAAGTACATCATGATCGCCACGGGAGGTGCGCCCAATCACGGACCGGCCATACCCGGCATCGAGCATGTGATTTCCTCCGACGAGGTGTTTCATCTGCCGGACCTGCCCAAGCGCATCGTAATTCAGGGAGGGGGCTACATCGCGCTGGAGTTCGCCTGTATTTTCGCAGGCTTTGGCTCCAACGTGACGCTGACCTATCGCGGCGACAACATCCTGCGTGGCTTCGATGACGACGTCCGCGCACATGTACGGGCCGAGATGGAAAAGGAAGGCATCACTATCCTGACTGGTTGCACGATCAACAGGATCGAACGGGTGGACAAGCGGGGCGAGGAATTCACCACGCATTTGTCCAACGGTTCCAGCATTGCTTCCGACCAGGTGATGTTCGCGATAGGACGGCATCCGAATGTCGCCAATCTCGGCCTGGAAAAAGCCGGCGTTGCCATCAATCCGCGCAACGGCGGGATCGCGGTGGACGGCTTCTCCCGGACATCGGTGCCGAACATTTACGCGATCGGCGATGTCACCCATCGCACCAACCTTACTCCGGTCGCGATCCGCGAAGGACACGCCTTTGCGGATACGGTGTTCGGCAAGCGGCCGGTCGAGGTCGATCATAGCAATATTCCGACCGCGGTGTTCTGCCAACCGGAGGTTGGCACGGTGGGATTGACCGAAGCGCAGGCGAGGGCGCATTTCAGCCATGTCGATATCTACAAAACCGATTTCAGGCCGATCAAGTCGACGATGTCGGGCCGCGATACCCGCATCCTGATGAAACTGGTGGTCGACGGCACCAGCGATCGCGTCGTCGGCTGCCACGTGGTCGGGGACGGCGCCGCTGAAATCGTCCAGGTCCTTGGCATCGCCGTTAAAATGAAGGCGACCAAAGCCGACTTCGATGCCACCATGGCGTTGCACCCCACTGCGGCGGAAGAACTGGTGACCATGCGCACCCCAACCGCGCGCTATGTGCGGCAAGCGGCGGAATAGCGTCGGTCATTAATCCGCGGTCTGGATCCATTCCGCGGCACCCCGCCACAGCGTGTCGCGATGTTCTGGCTTGAAAAAACCGAAATGGCCGATGCGGGCGGTTCCTGCGTCGGCCGGCGTGATGGTCTGGACGTCAGGCTCGATCGAGGTAAATTCCCGGCACAACAGTTCGACCGCGGGCCGCGTCGCCCAAGGGTCGTCGGAAATGCATAGTGCCATCAGCGCTCCCTGGTATTTCGGAAAATTCGCGAGCGCCTCGAGATTGGGATCGTCGAACATGTAGCGTTCGTTTCTGACCCAGTTGGCCCATTCCAGAAACACGCCTTTTGGCAAATCGAGGCCAAGCCCGGCCCAGCCCGGCGCGTAGCCCAGCAGGTGGGTCAGCGGCACGCCGGCAAAATTCATCATCGCGTAGACGCGATATCGTTCCGGAGAGGCCATCAGCCGCCATGTTGCGGCCTGGGCTGCGACGAACAGCGCCCGCGACACTTCCGCATTATTGGAAAGCAGACCCAACGCCTGGCCGCCGAACGAATGACCGATATAATTGAGCGGCAGGGCGTTGTACCGCTCGCGCATCCAGGCCACCGCCGCGGTGACATCGAGCGCAGCCCATTCCGACATCGACGCCTTGAAGCCGACCAGCGATCGAGGCTGGCTAAAGTTGTTGAGCGATTTTCGCCGGGAATCCCCGGTGCCGCGGTAATCATAGGTTAGGACCGCACAGCCGCGCCGGGCCAGATAACTGGCTAATCCCCTGTATAGCTTGCGCGGCACGGCTGCGGCTGAATTGATCAGGACGGCATGCCGCTTGGCTCCGCGCGGCAGATAGAGCGTCGCCCCAAGCAGATACCGGTCCGCGGCGGGAAACGTAATGTCATCGATAAAAACGTCGTCCAGTCCAGCCTCGGTCACCGCGATTTTGCCCCCGGGTTCTTCGCGGCGCGCAGCAAAGGCGAATTTGGCTTTATCCGCAAGGGCTTGGTTCGAAAAGCGGAATTGCAACTGGCGGTCCGCCGCCGGTCTGTGTATAAACCGGCGCTTCTGTCACATAAGTAGCGGTTTTTGCTCAGGAGTTGATGTCATGTCCGAGCGGTGGACACCCGACGGCTGGCGCGCCAAGCCCGTGCTGCAGGTACCCGATTATCCCGATGCCAAGGCGTTGGCCGATGTCGAGGCGCAGCTTGCAACGTTTCCGCCGCTGGTTTTTGCAGGTGAAGCGCGCAATCTGAAAAAGGCGCTTGGGCGCGTCGCCAAAGGCGAGGCTTTCCTGCTGCAGGGCGGCGACTGCTCCGAGAGTTTCGCCGAGCACGGCGCCAACAACATCCGCGACTTCTTCCGCGTTTTCCTGCAGATGGCCATCGTTCTGACCTATGCCGGCGCGCTGCCCGTGGTGAAAGTCGGCCGCATTGCCGGCCAGTTTGCCAAACCGCGCTCGTCGCCGATGGAAAAGTTCAATGGCGTCGAACTGCCGAGCTATCGCGGCGATATCGTCAACGATATCGCGTTCACGCCGGAAGCGCGCACGCCTGATCCACGGCGTCAGATCGAAGCCTACCGGCAGTCCGCAGCGACTCTGAACCTGCTGCGCGCCTTCGCCAAGGGAGGCTATGCATCGGTCGACAATGTCCATCAATGGATGCTCGAATCGGTAAAGGGCTCGCCGCAGTCCAGGCGCTACATGGATTTGGCGGATCGGATTTCGGAGGCGCTCGACTTCATGCGTGCCTGCGGCCTGAACTTCGCCGTCGATTCGAACTTGGGCGTCACCGATTTCTACACCAGCCACGAAGCGCTGCTGCTGGGCTACGAGCAGGCCTTCACCCGGGTCGATTCCACGAGCGGCAGCTACTACGCGACGTCCGGCCACATGATCTGGATCGGCGACCGTACCCGACAGCTCGATCACGGCCATGTCGAATATTTCCGCGGCATCAAAAATCCGATTGGATTGAAATGCGGACCTTCGCTGAAGGCGGACGAATTGCTGAAGCTGATTGATGTGCTCAATCCCGAAAATGAGCCCGGGCGCCTCACGCTCATCAGCCGTTTCGGGGCAGACAAGGTCGGCGATCATCTTCCGCAGTTGGTCCGGGCCGTGAAGCGCGAAGGCCATACCGTGGTGTGGTCGTGCGATCCCATGCACGGCAACACCATCACCTCGACCTCCGGCTACAAGACCCGGCCGTTCGATCGCATATTGTCGGAGGTAAAATCGTTCTTCACCGTTCATGCGGCAGAAGGCACCCACGCCGGCGGCGTCCATCTGGAGATGACCGGGCAGGACGTGACCGAATGCATCGGCGGTGCGCGCGCCATCACGGACGAAGATCTCAACGACCGTTATCATACGGTGTGCGATCCGCGTCTCAATGCCGAGCAGTCGATTGACATGGCTTTCCTGATCGCCGAACTGCTCAAGCGGGAGCGCGGCGACAAGATGCAGCCGATGCCAACCGCGGCGGGACTGTGAATTGCTGCGATTTTGGCGCGCCACGCTCAACTCGAGGAACGGCCTCGCCTTTGCGTTCCGCTCCGAGCGGGCTTTTCGGGAAGAGGTGGTCGCGCTGGCGCTCGCCCTGCCTTTGGCGTCGCTGATTGGGACGACCGGAATGCGGCGGGTCGAACTGATTGCCGTCGTCGTGCTATTGATCGTGGTTGAATTACTCAATACCGCCATCGAGAAATTGGCCGACCGCGTGACCACCGACCATGATCCGCAGATCGGCCGGGTCAAGGACGTAGGTTCCGCGGCGGTCGGTGTCGCGCTGGTCATGGCTGGGATGTTCTGGCTGTTTGCCATCGCCGAACGCATTGGCGCCATCTGAAGCCGGCAATTGCAGTTCGTTTGCCCGCGAGGCACCATCACTTCATGACCGAGACCGACCGTTTTACGATCACGCTGGCCCAACTGAACCCGATCGTGGGCGATGTCGCCGGCAATGCCGCCAAGGCCCGTGCCGCGCGCAGGCAGGCCACGGCGGACGGCGCCGACCTTGTTGTCTTCCCCGAATTGTTCATTGCCGGCTACCCGCCGGAAGATCTGGTATTGAAACCGGCGTTTCAATCGGCATGCCGTTCGGCAATCGAGGATCTGGCGCGGGAGACTGCGGACGGTCCGGCCGTGCTGATCGGCAGTCCATGGGTGGATAACGGCAAGCTCTATAACGCCTGCGTGCTGTTGGATGGCGGGCGAATCGCGGCGATCCGCTTCAAGGTCAATCTGCCGAATTACGGGGTGTTCGACGAAAAGCGCGTGTTCGCGCGCGGGCCGGTCGCGGGTCCGATGACCATCCGCGGCATCCGCGTTGGCGTACCGATTTGCGAGGATACCTGGCTAGAGGAATCCGAGGACTATGAGAACGTCGTCGAGTGTCTTGCGGAAACCGGCGCCGAGATCCTGATCGTGCCGAACGGCTCGCCCTACGCGCGCGACAAGAACGATCTGCGGCTGTCGATCGCGGTTGCGCGCGTCACCGAGAGCGATCTTCCCTTGATCTACCTCAACCAGGTCGGGGGTCAGGATGAACTCGTGTTCGACGGTTCGTCGTTCGCGCTGAACGCCGATCGTTCGCTGGCCGCGCAACTTCCGGCGTGCGCCGAGAGCGTAACCACGTTGCGCTGGACCAGAGACGACGGCGGCTGGCGCTGCGACGGTCCGATTGCGCCGGTCATGGAGGGTGACAAGGGCGATTATGCCGCCTGCGTGCTGGGCCTGCGCGATTACGTCAACAAGACCGGCTTCCCCGGTGTGCTGCTCGGCGTATCCGGCGGTATCGATTCGGCCTTGTGCGCGGCGATTGCGGTCGATGCACTGGGCGCCGAACGCGTGCGCGGCGTGATGCTGCCTTTTCGCTTTACCGCCCAGGTTTCGCTCGACGACGCCGCCAAGCTCGCCGGCGCGCTCGGCTTTCGCTATGAGGTGCTGCCGATCGCGCCCGCCGTCAACGGCTTTGAAGACATTCTGTCAGGCACCTTCGCAGGCCTGCCCCGCGACATCACCGAAGAGAATCTGCAGGCACGCGCGCGCGGCACGTTGCTGATGGCGATTTCCAACAAGACCGGCGCGATGGTGGTCACCACCGGCAACAAGTCCGAAATGTCGGTCGGCTACGCCACGCTCTATGGCGACATGAACGGCGGCTTCAACCCGATCAAGGATATTTACAAGACCGAAGTATTTCGGCTCTCGGCTTTGCGCAACGTATGGAGGCCCGACGGCGCGCTCGGTCCCCCGGGTGAGGTCATTCCGGTCAGTATCATCACCCGCCCGCCAACCGCAGAGCTGCGTGAAAACCAGACCGACCAGGATTCGCTGCCGCCTTACGACATGCTCGACGCCATTCTGGAGCGGCTGGTCGAACGCGAGGAACCGCTGGCGTCGATCGTCGCCGCCGGATTCGACCGCGACGTGGTGGCGCGGATCGATCGCCTGCTTAATATTGCCGAGTACAAGCGGCGGCAGGCGGCGCCGGGCGTCAAGGTAACGCGCCGGAATTTCGGACGCGACCGGCGCTATCCGATCACCAACAAATTCCGCGACCTCGGCAATCCGCTGCCCGAGCCCGACGAGACGCTGGTGTCGCGCCCGGGCAGCGGATCGGCGGAGGCGTTCGAGGGGTAATTCAACTCCCGATGTCTAGCGCGCGGGGATGAAGGTGGGGCCGACCGAGCGGATCGGTTTGTCTTTCGCCGGTTCTGGGTCCGGTGGCGCCGCCGCCGGCGCCGGGGCAGGTTCAGCCGCGGGTGCCGGCGTGCTGGCCGTCGCCGGCGCAGCCCCGCCCTTCTTCTTGGCGGGGGCGGCCGTCTTCGGCAGCGGTTGCGACATTTTCTTGGCGCTCTCTTCGGTGACGATGATGTCGCCCTGTTGTTCGGCGGCGGCCTTGTCGTCGATTGATTTCAGCGCATCCGACCAGGTTTGGCCCGCGGCCTTGCAAGCGCAGGATGGGACGAATTCATTTCGATACCGGAACGCATTGGGCATTGACGAATAAGGCTGTCCGCTGACGGACACCGCCTGATTCATGTCTTCACCGGGATTCCGGTAGGCGAAAAGGTTGGCCTCGGTTCCGGGGCAAAGGTTCTTGCAGGTTTTCTCGTCATCGGGAAACCGGCTCGGCACCGTCGCGAACGAGATCGGGAAATAGGCGCCGTCGCAGGTACGCGCGCAGACGGTGCGGAACGTCCCGGATTGCGGGCCGAGATCGGAAGGGGCCACGGCGGGACTATTATTATTGCCGAACAGGTTATCGAGAAAATTGCCGCCTCGCGTGGCGTTGGCATATTGCGGGCCGCAATTGTTCTGCGCGAGCGCCGTCAATACCGAGCGACGCTGATTGTCGCGCTCCGGGTTGAAGCCGCCACTGCCACGGAGCCGCTCGAGGCTGGTGGTGATCTGATCCAGATTGCCGCGCATCTGCTGGATCTGGCCGTTGACGGGACCGCATTGCGCCGACTGACCGCTGAACAGCGAGAAGAACCCCGAACTGTCGCAACCCATGCGCTTGGCCTGCAAGGTGACGCGGTCGAGCTCGCCCTGCTGTTTGCTCGCAGCCTCTTCATAGCGGCGGATTTGCTCGGCCCTGGCGGGGTCACCACTGCCGCCGCGATCGATTGTCGCAAGCTGCGCTTCCAGCCGCGGACACATTGGATTGACAGCGGTTCCCGGGGAGGCCGGGGCCGCCGGGTTAACCTGCGCCAAGGCATCGATGCTTAGCGCGCTGAGCAGGGCCGCACCGGCCAAAATCGATCTGGAGTACAAGAGTATCGGCGTTTCGGGCATGTCCAGCCATAGAGCGATTGCGGGCAAGGTGGAAACCGGCGCGGCGCAGGCAACGCCGGCATCACATACCCGCTTCTCCAGGCAGCGTCACGTCGTTTCCGGGGCGCCATTACGGCGGCGTTCACCAGCGCTCCTAGCGTTGACAGGTGATGGCGACGTATTCGTGGCAACCGGCTTGCGTGCAGGCATCGCCCGGGGATTTAGGAACCGACCCCGTGATTTCATCGGGATCGACACGCCGATAGGACGTGGCCTGGGCGAAATCGCGCGACTGACAATAGGACCGCGCGGCGTGCGCGCCGCATTTCTCGCCTTTGGCAAGGCACCGGTCGATGCCGTAGCCGTCGGCCTGGTTGGCGATAATGAATACGCGGCTATCGGCCGAGGCCGCCGAAGCCGTCAGGACAAACGCACAGGCCAGAAGGGCTGGTATCGACCGCATGTCACACCGGCAAAGGAGAGAATCACCCTCATTCAATAAGCCCAAAGGGTTAACAATGATTAACCATGGCCGGCGCCGGTTGGCGGCCCCAAGCACCGGCGAATTCGCCCCCTCGGGCCTTGACGCCACGCCATTGGCTGCTCCATGGTGCCGGAATGAACGGTTTCCTCGCCATCTGCGGCATTTGCCGCGAGATTATTCGCTAGCGATTCGCTGGCTGAGGCCGTCTTTTCTCATACGAGATCACTGGACGCCCGGCCACAAGGCACGGGATATCCATGGATTTGAAACTCTACGATACGTTGACCAAGGAAAAGCGCGCCTTCGTGCCGCTCGATCCCGACAACGTGCGCATGTATGTCTGCGGACCGACGGTGTACGATTTTGCACATATCGGCAACGCGCGCCCGGTTATCGTGTTCGACGTGCTGTTCCGGCTGCTGCGGCATCTCTACGGCGAGAGCCATGTCAAATACGTCCGCAACATCACCGATGTCGATGACAAGATCAACGCGCGGGCGGCGCGGGATTTTCCCGGATTGCCGCTGAACGAGGCCATCGGCAAGGTCACCCAGTTGACCGAAAAGCAGTTTCATGACGATGTCGACGCGCTGGGTTGCCTGCGCCCGACCGTAGAGCCGCGGGCCACCGAACACATCGCCGAAATGCGCATGCTGATCGAAAGGCTGGTGCAGGGCGGCTTTGCATATGTCGCCGAAGATCACGTATTGTTCTCGCCGCAGGCAATGAACGGCGCAAATTCGATACTGCCGCGTTACGGCATCCTGGCCAACCGCTCGCTGGACGAGATGATCGCTGGCGCGCGGGTCGATGTCGCGCCTTACAAGCGTGATGCGACCGACTTTGTGCTCTGGAAGCCGGCGAAAGCCGGCGAGCCGTCATGGCCGTCACCGGCCGGAATCGAAGTTCAGGGCCGTCCGGGCTGGCACATCGAATGCTCGGCGATGGCGTGGAAACATCTCGGCGAGCAATTCGATATCCACGGCGGCGGCATTGACCTGGTGTTTCCGCATCATGAGAACGAACTCGCTCAGACCTGCTGCGCGTTTCACCAAGCGCGCATGGCGGATGTCTGGATGCATAACGGATTTCTGCAGGTCGAAGGCGCGAAGATGTCGAAGAGCGAAGGCAACTTCGTGACGATCAGGGAACTGCTGGCCGATTGGCCGGGCGAAGTGCTGCGCCTCAACATGCTGAAGACGCATTACCGATCGCCGGTCGATTGGACCATAAAAGGGTTGGGTGAAAGTTGGCGTGAAATCCGCGAATGGGCATTACAAATTTTAGCGATCCTGCAGCTAGATGAGCCTATTAAGAAGCAGCTTTTAAAATTTGAAACGCCCAATCTAGTTGGGTTTAATCCATCATCGGAAGTAATTGCTGCCCTGAAGGACGACCTAAACACGCCAGCTGCACTCACAGCTTTGCGAAAGCGAAAACTAAACTGCTCGTGTTCAATCTCCGACGCATTGCAACTGCTTTCAGATTTGAAGTTTCTAGGTGTGCTTTCAGAACGTACGCTTCGAATATATACGCGGTTTATAAACGAAAATGTTCAAGCGCTTGCGCTTTTCCGGTCAGAGATGAATGCCCTTGGTACAGCCAGTGCCAACAGAGATGCAGTAAGGATTGAGAAAATCATCTCAGATTTAAGGGAAAGAGGTGCCAAAGTTGATGAAGTCGTGGAGAGTTGTTGGACGGTCCAAGCTGGCGGCCCTGCAGCAGACGCTTTCAACAAAAAAATACAAACTATGATTGAGGATCGCTTGGTGGCACGTAGTCAAAAAGATTGGGCGAAATCTGACCGCATTCGAGATCAACTCGCCGCTATGGGAATCGCTCTCAAGGATTCAAAGAACGGCACGGAATGGAGTATCGCGCAATGACCAAGCCCGATACGCCGTTCCCGAAACATTGGCGCTATTACATCTTCATCAAATGGGCGTTGATCATCGGTGCGATCCTGCTCGCGGCCAGGCTGGTCTGGGGCGTCGTGGCGTGATGGGACAGACGCTGCCCAAACCCGCGCTGCGGCCGTTCCTTGCGGCGGATACGCCGATACTGGCGGCGATTTTTATTGCGGCCATCGAGGAATTGGCCGCCGACGATTACAGCGAGGCGCAGCGGGAAGCCTGGGCCAGCGCGGCGGATGACGAAGAACAATTCGCCAGGCGCCTGGCTTCCGAACTCACGCTGATCGCGACATTGCAGAACTCGCCGGTCGGGTTCGCATCGCTGAAGGGTGCCGATCGACTTGACATGCTCTATGTGCATCCCAGCGCCACCGGGCAGGGGGCGGCGTCGGTGCTGTGCGATGCGCTGGAAAAACTCGCCGGCGGCCGCGGTGCAAAAAGCCTTACGGTAGATGCCAGCGACAACGCGGAAGGTTTTTTCCTTAAACGCGGCTATGTCGCCAAGCAACGCAATACCGTGGCCGTCAACGGCGAATGGCTCGCCAACACCACGATGCAGAAGTCCCTTGCCAGCGACGCGCCGAAGGGGGCGACACAATGAGCCGCGAACGTCTCTATCTGTTCGATACCACGCTGCGCGACGGCGCGCAGACCAATGGCATCGACTTTACGCTGCACGACAAGCGGCTTATCGCGGAGATGCTGGACGACCTCGGTATCGACTATGTCGAGGGCGGCTATCCCGGCGCCAACCCGACCGATACCGAATTCTTTTCAAGCAGGCCGAGGCTCCAGCACGCCGCCTTCACCGCGTTCGGCATGACGCGCCGTCCCGGACGCTCGGTTTCGAACGACCCGGGTTTGGCAGGACTGCTGGAAGCCAAGGCCGACGCCATCTGCTTCGTCGCGAAATCGTCAGCGTACCAGGTGCGCGTCGCGCTGGAGACCACCAACGAGGAAAACCTCGCCTCGATCCGGGACAGCATCAAGGCAGCCAAAGCCGCAGGCCGCGAGGTCCTGCTGGACTGCGAGCATTTCTTCGACGGCTACAAGGAGAATGCGCAATTCGCGCTGGCCTGCGCGAAGGCGGCGTATGAATCCGGCGCGCGCTGGGTGGTGCTGTGCGACACCAATGGCGGCGCCATGCCGTACGAGGTCGAAGCGATCGTCGGTGAAGTTGTGAAACATATTCCCGGCGATCACGTCGGCATCCACGCCCATAACGATACCGAGCAGGCGGTCGCCAATTCGCTGGCTGCGGTCCGCGCCGGCGTTCGCCAGATCCAGGGCACGTTGAATGGGCTTGGCGAGCGCTGCGGCAACGCTAATCTGTGTTCGCTAATCCCGACGTTGCGGCTGAAGACCGAGTTCGCCGAGGCCTTCGATATCGGCGTGTCGGCGGAAAAGATGACGACCTTGATGAAGGTTTCGCGGACGCTGGACGACATGCTCAATCGCGCCCCGAACCGGCACGCGCCCTATGTCGGCGAAAGCGCGTTCGTGACCAAGGCCGGAATTCATGCCTCGGCCATGATGAAGGATCCGCAGAGTTACGAGCATGTGCCGCCCGAGGCGATCGGCAATCACCGCAAGGTGCTGGTGTCCGATCAGGCCGGCCGTTCCAATGTCGTCGCCGAATTGGACCGTGCCGGCATTCCTTACGACAAGAACGATCCAAAACTGGTCCGGCTGGTCAATGAGATGAAGGAACGCGAAGCTGCGGGCTATGCATACGAAAACGCCAGCGCGTCATTCGACCTGCTGGCGCGGCGGACGCTTGGCAAGGTGCCGGAATATTTCCGGGTCGAGCAGTTCGATGTCAATGTCGAGCAGCGGTACAATGCCAATGGCCAGCGCGTCACCGTGGCGATGGCGGTGGTGAAGGTTGATGTCGCCGGCGAAACTCTGATATCTGCGGCGGAAGGCAATGGCCCGGTCAATGCGCTCGACGTCGCCTTGCGCAAGGATCTCGGAAAATACCAGAAGTACATCGAAGGCCTCAAATTGATCGACTATCGCGTCCGCATCCTCAACGGCGGCACCGAGGCCGTGACGCGGGTGCTGATCGAGAGCGAGGACGAGGCCGGCGAACGCTGGACCACTATCGGCGTATCGCCCAATATCATCGATGCGTCATTCCAGGCGCTGATGGATTCGGTGATCTACAAGCTGGTGAAATCCGGCGCGCCGGCGTGACGGAGCGTTTCGATGATCGATCACGTTTCCGTCGGCGTCGGCAATCTGCAGCGCGCGGCGCGGTTTTATGACTCGACGCTGGCGCCGCTTGGTCTTTTGCGGCTGGTGACGCGATCTGCCACAATCGGCTTCGGCAAGAGCTACCCTGAGTTCTGGATTAATCTTCGCGCCGATATGCCGCCGGAGCCGCGCCGGAGCGGCGTTCATGTCTGTCTTCGGGCGAAATCGACCGGCGAGGTCGATGCGTTTCACGTTGCGGCGCTGGCGGCCGGTGGCCGCTCCGATGGCGCGCCGGGCCTGCGCCCGCACGATCGCGTCAGCTATTACGCGGCGTTCATCGTTGATCCCGATGGTAATCGAATCGAAGCGGTGACGTTTCCGGACCCGTGACGGAAACGCCTCGGGACGCTAGAGCCTGCTGGCCACTTCCGGTGCCATTTCTTTGGTTTCTTCCGGCGCGCGGGCCGCGGCGGCGCGCAATCGCGGCAGGATATCTTCGACCCGCTCCGCTCTGAGAATATCGACATTCAAGGTCGGCCGGATGAACTGCGTCGCACGCATGTGGCTGAGCAGCGCCAGCAACGGCTCCCAGAAGCCTTCGATATCGGCGATCAGGATCGGTTTGCTGTGACGCCCGAGCTGCTGCCAAGTCAACTGCTCGACCAGTTCCTCCAGCGTGCCGATGCCGCCGGGCAGGGCGACAAACGCATCCGAGCGTTCGAACATCAGCCGCTTGCGTTCATGCATGTCATGGGTGACGATCAGTTCCTGAGCACCACCGAGCGCATTCTCGCGCTTGGTGAGAAAGTCCGGAATGATGCCGGTGACGGTTCCACCATGGTCGAGCGTTGATTTCGCCACGGCTCCCATCAGTCCGATCGAACCGCCGCCATAGACGAGACCGACGCCATTTTCGGCAAGCGCCTTTCCGAACGCCGTCGCGGCTTCGATAAAACGGGGATTTGTGCCGGGGCCCGAGCCGCAATAGACACAGACGGTTTTGATCTTGTTCATTAAGGCGATGTGGCACTGCGAAATGAGGTCGTCAAGCCTTCCGGGCCACGCGCAGCGTATGCGATTCTCGGGGAAATGCCGCCAAAATGAAAAGAATCGGCGCCCGAGGGTGCACGGCGCGTTCAAACGCTCTATATGACGACCGGAACATGCACTTGATGAAGAAACAATTGCGACCGCATCCCGGCGCGCCGTTCGGGCAGGCTTGATGGCTCATACCAAACCGACGCCGGCTGCCGACGCGCAGGCTCAGGACAATACCGCACAACGCGCGACGCTGATCGGAACGCTTGCCCACCTGTGGCCATATATTTGGCCCGGCGATCGCGCCGATCTCAAGATGCGCGTGGTGTGGTCGATGGTGCTGCTGCTGGTCGCCAAGCTGGCGACGCTGTCGGTGCCGTTCACGTTCAAATGGGCGATCGACGCGCTGACCGGCGCCGACACGGCCCCGGTGCACGCGTCGAACTGGCCGTTGTGGCTGATCGCATCGCCGCTGATCATGACCTTGAGCTATGGCGCTGTGCGCGTGCTGATGGCGGTGCTGACGCAATGGCGCGACGGCATCTTCGCCAAGGTCGCGATGCATGCGGTTCGCAAGCTCGCTTATCTTACCTTCGTTCACATGCACGAATTGTCGCTGCGCTTTCACCTCGAGCGCAAGACCGGCGGTTTGACGCGTGTGCTGGAGCGTGGCCGGCTCGGCATCGAAGTCATCGTGCGGATGGTGATCCTGCAACTGGTGCCGACCATCGTCGAGGTCACGCTGCTGATGGGCGTGCTGCTGTGGCAGTTCGACTGGCGCTACGTGCTGGTGACCATG
This sequence comes from uncultured Bradyrhizobium sp., assembly GCF_964252615.1. Lineage (NCBI taxonomy): Bacteria > Pseudomonadati > Pseudomonadota > Alphaproteobacteria > Hyphomicrobiales > Nitrobacteraceae > Bradyrhizobium > uncultured Bradyrhizobium sp. The sequence continues at coordinate 183,609 of NZ_CAXUNQ010000001.1, read as the reverse complement.
ATTACGGTCGTCGTCTATATGTACTACACCTACCTCGCGACCGAATGGCGGATCGAGATTCGCCGCAAGATGAACGATTCCGATACCGAAGCCAACACCAAGGCAATCGATTCGCTGCTGAACTACGAAACCGTCAAATATTTCAGCGCCGAGCAGCGCGAGGCGACGCGCTATGACCGTTCGATGGAGCGCTACGAGCGTGCCAGTGTAAAAACCTATACCTCGCTCGCGCTGCTCAACACCGGGCAGGCCATCATTTTTACGATGGGGTTGACCGTGACCATGCTGATGTGCGCCATCGGCGTCCGCAGCGGCGCCAATACGGTCGGCGATTTCGTCATGATCAATGCTATGATGATCCAGCTGTATCAGCCGCTGAATTTCATGGGCATGGTCTACCGCGAGATCAAGCAGGCGGTGATCGACATCGAAAAGATGTTCGGCGTTCTGTCGCGAAATCCGGAAGTCAAGGATCGTCCTGGCGCCAGACAGCTGAACGTGACCGCCGGCAGTGTGCGGTTCGAGGACGTACGATTCTCCTACGATCCGGAACGCCAAATCCTCAAAGGCCTGAGCTTCGAGGTGCCCGCCGGCAAGACGGTCGCTATCGTCGGGCCATCCGGCGCCGGCAAATCAACCATCTCGCGCCTGCTGTTCCGGCTCTACGATGTCTCCGGCGGCCATATCCTGATCGACGGCCAGGACATCCGCAACGTCACGCAGGCCTCGTTGCGCGCGTCGATCGGCATGGTGCCGCAGGACACGGTGCTGTTCAACGATACTATCCGGTATAATATTCGCTACGGCCGCTGGGATGCCACCGATGCCGAAGTCGAAGAGGCCGCGCAGATGGCGCAGATCGACGGATTCATCAGGATGTCGCCCAACGGATATGAGACCGAGGTCGGCGAGCGAGGTCTGAAATTGTCCGGAGGTGAGAAGCAGCGGGTCGCGATCGCGCGCACGGTTCTGAAAGGCCCGTCGATTCTCGTGCTCGACGAGGCGACCTCGGCGCTCGACAGCCATACCGAGCAGGAAATCCAGGATGCGCTGGAGCGGGTGTCGCGCAACCGCACCTCGCTGGTGATCGCGCACCGGCTGTCGACCATCGTGGGTGCCGACGAGATCATCGTGCTAGACCAGGGTCGCATTGCCGAGCGGGGTACCCACGCCCAGCTTTTGGCGGCTGGCGGCCTTTATGCCAGTATGTGGAACAGGCAACGAGAGGCGCAGGAAGCGCGGGAGAGGCTGGCGTTGATGTCGGATGAAAACGAAGCGCCGAACCGGACGCCTCCGCCCGTCGACGATCCGCTGGTTACACCGGCTGCGGCGGAATGATTGAAAGATAACCGCCCCCTGCATAGGGGAAGAAAGATCAGTAATTCATGTCCGTCACCAATTCCATCCGCGCGCAAATTCCGCCTGTTCACCCGGACGGCTATCCGTTCATTGGCGGCTTTGCGCTGGCGAGCCTGATCCTGTTCTGGATCTGGACGCCGCTGGGCTGGATCGGCACGCTGCTCACGGTTTGGTGCGCGCTGTTCTTCCGCGATCCGGTGCGAGTGACGCCGGTGCGCGACGGCATCGTCGTCGCACCCGCCGATGGGCGGGTGTCGATGGTGAGGGAGGTGATGCCGCCGGCTGAACTCGGTCTCGGCGACAGGCCGCTGCCGCGCATTTCGATCTTCATGAGCGTGTTCAATTGCCACGTGAACCGCAGCCCAGTGACCGGCCGGATCGATCGGATCGCGTACCGCCCGGGTACATTCGTCAACGCCGATCTCGACAAGGCGAGCGAGGACAACGAGCGCAACTCTCTGGTGATCTCGACGGCGAACGGGCGCGTCGGCGTCATCCAGATCGCCGGGCTGGTGGCGCGGCGGATCGTGTCGTTTGTGCGGGAAGGGCAGACCATCGGCGCGGGCGAGCGGTTCGGGCTGATCCGCTTCGGGTCCCGGCTCGATGTATTCCTTCCCGAAGGCACCAAATCTCTGGTTTCCGAGGGCCAGACCGCGGTAGCCGGCGAAACCATATTGGCAGATTTCAAGTTCGGCGACGGCGGCCGCACCTATCGCGCCGATTAACCATTCCGGCGATGCGGCTGGCCGCTGGGGGCCGCAATGGCGGAGCAGGCCGGCATTTGCTATAGGTGTGCCATGCAAACCCCCATCGATCCCAAATATCCGGAAATGCGCCGGCGCCGGTTTCGCCCGATCCCGGTGCGAATGCTGGTGCCGAATTTCATCACACTGCTCGCGATCTGCGCCGGCCTGACGGCGATCCGTCTGTCAACCGAAGGGCGGATGGAACTAGCGGTCGCCGCCATCGTGTTCGCCGCGGTGCTTGACGGCCTCGACGGCCGCGTGGCGCGCATGATCAAGGGCCAATCGAAATTCGGAGCGGAACTCGACAGCCTTGCGGACTTTGTCAATTTCGGCGTGGCGCCGGGGCTGATCCTGTACTTCTGGCAGTTGCATGACCTGAATAATGTCGGCTGGATCGCCTCGATGATCTTCGCCATCAGCGGCGGCCTGCGGCTGGCGCGCTTCAATGCCACCATGGACGATCCGAACAAGCCCGCATTCGCCGCCAATTTCTTCACCGGCGTACCCGCACCCGCCGGCGCGATTACTGTGCTGTTGCCGATCTACCTTGCGTTCCTCGGCATGCCGACGCCGCCGGCCACCTTGACCATGTTCTACACGCTCCTCATCGCAATTCTGATGGTTTCACGGCTGCCGGTTTTTTCGGGCAAGACGATCCGGATGCGGGTGCCGCCGGAAATGGTGCTGCCGGTTTTTGTTTCCGTGGTATTCTTCATCGCGCTGTTGATCGGCTATCCCTGGCATATTCTCTCCGCAGGCTCGGTGCTGTATCTCCTGAGCCTGCCTGCCGGATGGAAGTCCTCCCGCAATCACGAACGCGCTGCCGCGGCGCGAGCCGCAACGTCGGTGGATGTCGTAGCTTCGGATTCGGTGCCGCCGTTTCCGCAGGAAAAACCCGAACAGGATTCCCGCCCGACCCGGTTGAATTGATCGACCATTGTCAGCTTTCCCCTTGATATCTGCCGTGAGAGGATCGCCGGGTTGGGTCTGTTCCCGATGTCGGGTATACGGCATACAATGCATTCCAAGAAAATCAGGAGAAACGCCGTGACTGGACCTGCGACCGCGCCGCTGCCCGCCTCCGTTCTCGAAGCGCTGGCGCGGTACGACACGCCGACCATCTGCAATGCCATGGAAATCGTTGCGCCCCATCGCCGGTTGATCGGTTATACGACCAAGCCGCTGGTGTGCCCGTTTCCCGATCTGCCGCCGATCGTCGGCTATGCGCGCACGGTGACGATCCGCTCCGTCCTTCAATCCGGCCTTCCCGCCGCCGAGCAGGCAAAGCGGCGCATCGATTATTACGAATATGTCGGCAGCGGCTTCGGTCCGCGCATTTGCGTGATCCAGGATATCGACGGCCCTGATGTCGGATTCGGCGCGTTCTGGGGCGAGGTGCAAAGCAACGTGCATAAAGCTCTCGGCTGTCTCGGGGTCGTGACCGACGGATCGATCCGCGACATTCCGCAATGGGCGTCGGGATTCCAGGCCCTCGCAGGCTCGATCGGTCCGTCTCATGCATGGGTGCACGCCGAAAGTTTCGGCGCCGAGGTTCGCGTCGCCGGCATGACGGTGCGTTCCGATGACCTCATTCACGCCGACAGCCACGGTGCGATCGTGATCCCGCACGATATCGCTGCCAAGGTGCCGGATGCCTGCGAGCTCTGCGCACGCCGCGAGACGCCCATTCTCGAGATCGCCCGCAGCAAGGATTTTACCCTGGAGAAACTGAAAGAGGCGCTGAAGCGCTCCGCCGAGATTCACTGACAGTCGAGGGCTGGTCATGAGAAAACGTTTGGTTGCGCTGGCATTGACATTTCTCTCTGGAATCGCCGGTGCGCAGGCGCAAACCTATCCCTCGCGTTCGATCACGCTGGTGGTCCCGTTCCCGCCGGGCGGATCGACCGATGCTGCCGCGCGCATCATGGCGGAGCACATGCGCGGGTCGCTCGGACAGCCGATCGTGATCGAAAACGTCGGCGGCGCCGGCGGCAGCATCGCCGTCGGGCGCGTGGCGCGCTCGGCGCCGGATGGCTACACCTTCGACATCGGCCAATGGGATACCCATGTCGGCAGCATCATCTACAAGCTCGATTACGATCTTGAAAAGGACTTCGAGCCGATCGGCCTTATCTCCAACAATCCACAACTCATGGTCGCCAGGAATAATCTTCAGGCCAACACGCTTGCCGAACTCGTTGCCTGGATGAAGACGAACCCCGGCAAGATCAATTTCGTCAACCAGAATGCGGCGGCCAATGTCAGTGGCGTGTTGTTCGAAAAGCTTACCGGACAGAAAGTGCAGTTCATTCCCTATCGCGGCGCGGGTCCGGCAATGACGGACTTGGTTTCCGGCACCATGGACCTGCTTGTCGTGCAGGGCGCCGTGGCACTGCCGCAAATCCGTGGCGGCAAGATCAAGGCGCTGGCGAACCTCTCGCCGCAGCGCTCGGCCTCGATGCCCGACATTCCGACCGCCGATGAAACCGGCGTGCCGGGATTGCATATGTCGGGCTGGTTCGGCTTTTTCGCGCCGAAGGGAACGCCGAAGGACATTATCGCCCGGCTCAACGCCGCGATGGTCGAGGCGCTGGCCGACCTCACCGTGCAGAAGCGTTTCAGCGAGTTCGGCCTCGATATCGCTTCGCGCGAGCAGCAGACGCCGGAAGGGCTGGCTGCGTTCCAGAAGGCCGAAATCGACACATGGTGGCCCATCATCAAGGCTGCAGGCATCGGCGCGCAGGCGCAGTGAGATCTCGCAGGCTGCAACCTTTAAAGTTCTGATCCGCAGCGCAACCTGGACCGGACGACGCTTCTTGCCGGTAAATTTAGTGAGGATGCGGCGACGCCATCTTCATCAGGGCGGCCTCTCACCGCAGGCTGCGGGGAGGCGCCGCGCGTGGTTAACAGAGTATGGAGAATGCGTTGCGAGGTCTGCTGGTCCAGCCAGCGGCGCCCGACTTCAATATATCCGAAAACCGCGTTTCAGCCATCTATCCGCGGCACGCGGCTTAACCTTTACCGGTCTTTAATGGCGCAGACGTAGGGTCGGAAGGCGGCGCAGAACGGGCCGTCCTGCCGTGCGACACGGCCGGCGTTCGTGGTTGCGTGGAGTACCTTATGGATATCATGACGAGCGTTGGGCTGGTGTCCGGCATTGTTGTCGTGGCGGTGATGGTGTTCATGGGCGGCGATCTTCATATGTTCGTTTCCGAACATGCGATGATCATCATCTTCGGCGGCTCCATCGCTGCTACCATGATCCGCTTCCCGCTCAGCGCGATCCTTCACGGCCTTCCGCTCGGCGCCAAATTCGCGTTTACCATGAGCCGGCTGTCGGCACGCGATCTCGTGGACGAACTGGCGCGCATTGCGGAAATCGCCCGCAAGCAGGGACCGGTCGGCCTCGAAAAGGTTGAAACCGACGAGCCGTTCCTCGCCAAGGGTATACGCTATGTAGCCGACGGCTACGATCTCGAATTCATCCGCGACAACATGGAGCGCGACCGTGACAATTTCCTCATGCATCTCGACGAGGGCGGAAAAATCTACCGCGCCATCGGCGACTGCGCGCCGGCGTTCGGCATGATCGGCACCTTGATTGGCATGGTGCAGATGTTCGCCAACATGACCGATCCCTCAAAACTCGGGCCGTTCATGGCGACGGCTCTGCTGGCGACGCTGTATGGCGCGCTGGTCGCCAACCTGTTCTGCCTGCCGATTGCCGACAAGCTGCATGGCAAGCTGCTCGACGAGGAAACCAACCGCACGCTGATCATCGACGGCATCCTGATGATCCGGGACTCCAAGAGCCCGACGCTGGTGCGCGAAATGCTGCTGGCGTACCTGCCCGAAAAGCATCGCCACGAAGAAAGCGAGCCGGTAGCTGCCTGAAACGGCTGACGGCGATCCGGGAAATCATCAATGGCCAAGAAGAAACGGGGCGACGCGCATGGCGGGGGACACGGATGGTTCGTGACCTTCGCCGACCTGATGGGCCTGATGATGAGCTTCTTCGTGATGCTCGTCGCGTTCTCCACGATGGATAACAACAAGCTGAAAATTGTCGCCGGCTCGATGCGCGACGCTTTCGGAACCACGACCGAAGTGCGTTATTCCGGAATCATCGAGTCCGATGGCCTGCCGACCCGGCCGAAGCTCAAAAATACCGCCCATATTGCTCCGGAGGATTCATCCAATACGCCCACGCCGGACCAACAGGATCGAAGCCGAACCGCGGGAGCGCGCCTGAAAGTCGACCGTGAGTTCGCGCTTGCGTCAGCGTCGCTGCGCCAGGCGCTGCAGGATATGCCGGAACTGACCGAAGTCTCCAAACACATCATGTTCGAGGAAACCAGTCAGGGCCTCAACCTTGAGATTGTCGATCAGGATGGCCGGTCGATGTTCGCCGACGGTTCAAAAGTCCCCTACGACCGCACGCGATTGCTGCTTCAGAAATTGGCCGCGCCCCTCAAGGCAACGCCGCTGCGGGTTTTGATCGTCGGTCATACCGCTGCGGGCTTTGTGCCGTCGCGCAGCAATTACGATGCGTTCGATCTGTCGGCTGACCGCGCCAATGTGGTACGTCAGATCCTGGAGCGGGAAGGCTTGCCGCCGAACCACGTTTTTGCGGTCTCAGGCAAGGCCGATACCTTGCCGCTGTTCCCTGACGACCCGTCGCTGGCCGCAAATCGCAGGGTGACGATTACGTTGATGCGTGAAGACCCGCCGCTGCCGCCAAATCTTAGACCCTGAGTACGCCGCTTACTATTTTACCTTTTGTTCGCAGACGGTCGTTTCCGGCAATCAGGCCTCCCGGGAGTGCTATAGTCGAGTAGTTGACAGGTCTTCGCTAAGCGACGATAGCGCGGATCGAAACAACCGACAGAGCGTTCTCTAGGCACCATGGCTATCAGCGACACAACAACCGAGGCGCCCCTTGAGGTGCCGGTCACGACTGGTTTTTGGGCGCTGACGCTCGGAAGCATCGGCGTGGTATTCGGCGACATCGGAACCTCGCCCCTGTATGCGTTTCGCGAGGCAGTCGCGGGTGCTGCCGGGCACGAACCTGTAACGCGGATCATTGTGCTCGGTGTTTTGTCGTTGATCCTATGGGCGCTTTTTATTGTCGTGACCGCCAAATATGTGCTGCTACTGCTGCGTGCGGACAATAACGGCGAGGGCGGAACACTTTCGCTGATGGCGCTGGGTCAACGCGCGCTGGGGCGGCGAAGCTGGCCGCTCCTGGCGCTGGGCGTGATCGGCGCCTCGATGTTCATCGGCGATTCCATGATCACGCCGGCGATTTCGGTGTTGTCGGCGGTCGAGGGCCTCAAGCTCGCCGCGCCGGCGCTGGAGCACTATGTGGTGCCGCTGACGGTGTTCATTTTGGTGGTGCTGTTCTCGGTACAGAGCGGCGGCACGGCCCGCGTCGCAACGGCCTTCGGGCCGGTCATGGTCCTGTGGTTCAGCGTACTGGCCGTGATGGGCGTCGTCCACATCAGTGACGATCCGTCGGTACTCGCGGCAATCAATCCCTGGTACGGCATCCAGTTTCTGCTCTCCCATGGCACGATCGGACTCGTTACGTTGGGCGCGGTATTTCTGGCGGTGACCGGCGGAGAAGCACTTTATGCTGATCTCGGTCATTTCGGACGCAAGCCAATCCAGTCGGGCTGGTTCTTCCTGGTCTTGCCGGCGCTGCTGATCAATTATTTCGGCCAGGGCGCGCTAGTGCTGTCCAATCCCGCGGCGATCGAGAATTCGTTCTATCGAATGGTTCCGGAGACGATGCTGCTGCCGCTGATCGTGCTCGCGACCGCGGCAACGGTGATCGCGAGCCAAGCGGTGATTACCGGCGCCTATTCGCTGGTCCGCCAGGCCGTGCAGCTCGGTCTTTTGCCGCGCTTCGAAGTCCGCTTCACGTCGGAAACCCACGCCGGGCAAATCTATCTGCCGCGCGTGAACATGCTTCTGCTGATCGGCGTGCTGTTGCTGGTATTGCTGTTCCGCACGTCGAGCGGGCTGGCCTCCGCCTATGGCATTGCGGTTTCCACCACCATGGTCGCCGACGGCATCATGGGGTTTGTCGTGATCTGGAAACTGTGGAATTGGAAGGCTGCAACCGCAGCCGCAGTCATCCTCCCATTCGTCGTGGTCGATATGACCTTCTTCAGCGCCAATCTACTGAAATTGTTCGAGGGGGCTTGGGTCCCACTGCTGTTCGGCTTCGCCATGGCGATCATGATCTGGACCTGGCGCCGGGGCGCCGCGATCCTGACCGGCAAGACGCGGCGTACCGAGGTGCCGCTTAAGGATCTGATCAAGAGCCTGGAAAAGCGCCCGCCCCATTTTGTCAAGGGCACGGCCGTATTCCTTACCAGCGATCCGAGTTTCGTGCCGACGGCGCTGTTGCACAACCTGAAGCATAACAAGGTCCTTCACGAACATAATGTGATCCTGACCATCGAAACCGCGCAGACGCCGCGGGTCGATCCGGCCGATCGCGTGCGCATGGAAAACATCAGCGACAAGTTCGCCACCGTGCGGCTGCGCTTCGGTTTCATGGAATCGCCGAACGTTCCCAAGGCGCTGGTCATCGCGCGCAAGCTTGGGTGGCAGTTCGACATCATGGCGACGTCGTTCTTCGTCTCGCGACGCTCGCTGAAGCCGTCGGCGCAATCGGGCATGCCGCAATGGCAGGACCATCTGTTCATCGCCCTGAGCCGGTCGGCCAACGACGCGACGGATTATTTCCAGATTCCGACCGGGCGGGTGGTTGAGGTCGGTACGCAGGTCACGATCTAGTCTTGGCTTGAGCGTTTCTGGCGCTTGATTTTCCGCGCGCCAGAGGCGACTTTGGCGTCCGACGAGCAGGCAATGCTGTAGCCGTTTGCTGAATTTGCTCTCACGGTGATACGGAGGATTCGGGTGGCGGATCAGGGTCATCAGGTATACGATTTGACGCCGGAAGAGGTGTCGCGGGGGATTGCCGAAAGGCGTTATCTCCTGATCGACGTCCGCGAGCCAAACGAAGTGGCGGCGGAAGCCTATCCGGATGCAGTCGTGGTTCCGCTTTCGGGTTTCGATTCCAAGGACATTCCGGACCCCGAAGGCAAACAGGTAGTTTTCGCCTGCCGATCCGGAAAAAGGTCGGTTACCGCATCACTGGCGGCCCAAGCCGATGGCCATGCGTATGACAAGCACCTGGTTGGCGGCATGCTGGCCTGGAAGGCTTCGGGCCTGCCGACCAAGACCGGCTGACCGCTTCATGACGTCGATGAATAAGGTCTTCGCCGATCTCCCGGTTACCATTTTCGAGGCGATGTCGCAACTGGCGCGCGACAACGACGCTATCAACCTTGGCCAGGGGTTTCCCGACCATCCTGGGCCCGAGGATATCAGGCGCGCGGCCGCGGACGCGGTGCTGAACGGCTATAACCAGTATCCGTCGATGATGGGTATTCCAGAATTACGTCAGGCAATCGCGGCGCATTATGGGCGCTGGCATGGCCTGACGCTCGATCCGATGACCGAAGTGATGGTGACGTCGGGCGGTACAGAGGCGCTGACATCGGCCATTCTGGCCCTCGTAGAGCCTGGCGACGAGGTCGTCGTGTTCCAGCCGGTGTATGATTCCTATTTGCCGATCATACGCCAGGCCGGCGGCATCCCCCGTCTCGTGCGCCTCGAGCCGCCGCATTGGCGATTGACGGACGAGATGCTGCGTAGCGTCTTCAATCACAGGACCAAGGCTGTTCTCTTCAACAACCCGCTCAATCCCGCTGCGGTGGTGTATCCGCGTGAAGACCTCGAATTGCTGGCGCGGTTCTGTCAGGAGTTCGATAGCGTTGCTATTTGCGACGAAGTCTGGGAGCACGTCATCTTCGACGACCGCGAGCACATCCCGCTGATCACGATTCCGGGCATGCGCGATCGCACCATCAAGGTGGGCTCGGCGGGCAAGATTTTTTCGCTGACGGGATGGAAGGTCGGTTTTGTCTGCGCCGCGCCGCCCTTGCTGCGGGTGGCGGCGAAGGTGCACCAGTTTCTCACCTTTACCACCGCGCCCAATCTTCAGGCCGCGGTCGCCTACGGCCTTGGCAAGGCGCCCGAGTACTTCCTCGACATGCGCAAGGACCTTGCGCGAAGCAGGGACCGGCTCACCAAAGGCCTTCAGAGCATCGGTTTCCCGGTTTTGAAGTCGCAGGGAACCTATTTTCTCACAGTCGATCTTTCACCGCTCGGCCTTAATGAAACCGACGAAGCGTTCTGCAGGCGCATCGTGACCGATTACAAGGTCGCGGCCATTCCGGTGTCGGCATTTTACGAGGAAGGGGCGGTGACCTCGGTGGTGAGGTTTTGTTTCGCCAAGAAAGATGCAACTCTCGACGCTGCGCTGGAGCGGCTGTCGGATGCGGTGCATCGCACGTAAAGCGGAGCTAGCCATGCGCTTCAGGATTTGCATCGTCGGATTTGCAATTGCTGCCGCCGCCCTCGTCGCGCCGTTATTGCAGGCCCGGGCGCAGGAAAGGGTTGTCAATTTCTACAACTGGTCGAACTATATTGCGCCGGGAGTGCTGGAAGATTTCACCAAAGAAACCGGCATCAAGGTCGTCTACGATACCTTCGACGGCAACGAGACACTCGAGACCCGGTTGCTTGCGGGCAAATCGGGCTATGACGTCGTCGTTCCATCGGCCTACTTCCTGCAGCGCCAGGCATCGGCGAACATCTTCCAGAAACTCGACAAGTCCAAGCTGCCCAATCTTGCCAACGCGTGGGATGCGGTGACCAACCGTCTAGCCATCTATGATCCGGATAACCAATACGGCGCTAACTACATGTGGGGGACCACCGGCATTGGGTATAATGTCAAGACCGTGCGGCAAATTCTCGGTGCCGACGCCGAAATCGACAGTTGGGATATCGTTTTCAAACCGGAGAACCTGGCGAAATTCAAAGATTGCGGCATACACATGCTGGATTCCGCGGACGACATCTTCCCGACCGCACTGAATTATCTTGGCATCGATCCAAATTCGACCAAGCAGGCTGATTTCGAAAGGGCCGCCGACCTCATCATGAAAGTCCGGCCCTTCGTCCGGAAGTTTCATTCGTCAGAATACCTCAACGCAATGGCAACGGGAGAGATTTGTTTGGTGATAGGCTGGTCCGGCGACGTTATCCAGGCACGCAGCCGCGCGGAGGAGGCAAAGAATGGCGTCGAAATCGGATTTATTATTCCGAAAGAGGGCGCCGAGATGTTTTTCGACAATCTGGCGATCCCGGCGGACGCCAAGAATGTTGCGGAGGCTCACGAACTAATCAACTACCTGTACAGACCGGAGGTCGCCGCCCGCAATTCGGATTTTCTGTCTTATGCCAACGGCAATCTCGCGAGTCAGAAGTTCATCAATCCTAAAGTGACGAGTGACAGGACCATCTATCCGGACCAGACAACGCTGCTTCGGCTCTTCGTCATTACCGCGCGGGACCCGGCGGCGCAGCGCGTCATCAACCGGTTGTGGACCAAGGTGAAGATCGGGCGATAAGTACGCCGCTGTGGGAAGCGTAGCGGACCAAGCATTCCAGGTCTTTCCTGCAGCTTCGGATTGCTTCGCCGATCCTGTCATCCGGCGCAGGTCGGCACGACCTAACGAGGCGATCACCGCCAGCGGCGGTGCAGCCACAGCCACTGGTCGGGATATTCGCGAATCCAACCCTCGACCACGGAGGTGATCGCCTGCATCGTGCCCTGAATATCGATTTTCCCGTCGGCGTCCCGCACCGGCTTCACCTCCTCTGACAATTCGGCGCGAAAACGATGGCCGGGAAGGCGGATGATGCGCACGCCATGGATCGGACATTCAACCTGTCGCAGCAGGCGAGCCATCATCGGGTTGGCCTTGGTCATTCGTCCGAAGAACGTCACGTCGACGCCATTGGTGAGGTACTGATCGACCAGCATCGCGACATGTTGGCCTTTCTGCAGCGCCTCTGCGAGTTTGAGCGGCGCATCACGGCCGGCCGGAATTAACGTTCCCATGTTGACAGCGCGCAACTTCTCGATGGCCCGGTCGGCGGCGGCGCTATTGGGCCGGCGGTACAGGATCGCGGCGTCGAGTCCATGCGCTACCGCGGCCAATGCGGGCAATTCCCAGTTGCCGAGGTGGCTCGCAAAAATCAGCGCCGGCTTGCCGTCGAGCCGCAATTGCGCAAACAAATCGTGAGTGCGTGGCTCGATTTCGATGCGGCTGTGTTCGGGGTGCGCTGGATCGTGCCGCCAGATATGGTCGAGATGGGCGAATTCGGCGCCGACGCGACCGAGATTATCCCACACGCCGGCGAGAATGCTGTCGATCTCTTCGGGCGATTTTTCCGGAAAGGCGGCGGTGAGATTGGCGCGGCCAATCTTGTTCTCGCTGAGTTTGGAGCCGATGAAGCGCGAGACGCGGCCGAACAGGTTTGCGGTCTTGATGGGGTCGAAATAGCGCGTCGTGCGCAGCAGGCCGACGGTCAGCGCGCCGACCGCGGCTTCGCTCACCGGTTTTGCGGCATCGCGAATGCCGGCTTTGGTGCGAAGCAGGAGACGGCGCATTAGCGTAAAATGGTTGGCTTGCTAGATCGGTTCACGGGTAAGAACCAGGGAAGCGTTTTGACCGCCGAAACCGAACGAGTTCGACATCACCGCGGTGACCCGCGCGTCGCGGGCCTTGTTCGGCACGACGTCGAACAGGATCGCAGGGTCGGGAATCTCATAGTTGATGGTTGGTGGAATACGCTGATGCTCGAGCGTCAGAAGAGAAAAAATTGCCTCCACCGCTCCGGCTGCGGAAATGGTGTGACCGACCATGGATTTGTTGGACGAAACCGGAATCTTCGACGTGCGCTCGCCGAACACGGCGGAAATGCTCAGGTATTCCATCTTGTCGTTTTCAGGGGTCGCCGTTCCGTGAGCGTTGATATAGTCGATCTGCTCCGGGGTCATTCCGGCATCGGCAAGAACGTTGCGCACGCATCCGATGATCGGCTTGCCGTCCGGGCTCGAGCGGGTGCGATGAAACGAATCGGTCAGTTCGCCGCAGCCGGCAAGGACGCCGAGAATCGTGGCGCCGCGCGCGGTTGCCGCCTCGTAGCTTTCCAGCACCAGCGCGCCGGCGCCTTCCGCCATGACAAAGCCGTCGCGGTTCTTCGAGAACGGTTTGGATGCGGCTTGCGGCGTGTCGTTCTGCGTCGACAGCGCCGAAAGCAGGGAAAACCGCACCAAAGCTTCCAGGTTGACCGAGCCATCGGTCGCAACACAGAGCGCCGCATCGGCCTCGCCGCGCCGGATCGCCTCGACCCCGAGCTGGATCGCGGTCGCACCGGATGCACACGCGGTCGACAGCGAAATCGGCGACCCCTTGGTGCCAAACGTCTCCGCGAGATGACCCGCGACCGAGCCGAACATGAAACGATGATGATATTGAGCAAACCTTCCGCCGCCGCTGATGCGCAAGACGTCGTCGATGGTGATCTCGGTCTTTCCGACCGCGCGCCCCACTTCAATCCGTTGCGGCCATTCGACTTCAATGGGCGCGACCGCAAGAAACAATGGACCGGGAAAATCGCCCTTGCTTCCGACGCCCGACTGCGCGACGGCTTCTTCGGTGGCCATATCCGCTAGTTTTTCGGTAAGGGCCGTTGACGAGGCGGGCTCGACCGTCACGAAATCGATCGTTCCGGCCATGGTCGTCTTCAGGCCGTCGATCGGAAAACGCGTGATGGTGCGAATGCCGGATTCGCCGGCGGTCAGCTTCGCCCAGTTGTCTTCCTTGCCGGCCGCAAGCGACGTCACGATACCCATGCCGGTAACGACAACGATGGGCCTGCCGAATTTATCGCGTGATGCCGTCATGATTCCCCGCCGATCGCGCCACGTTTACTTGACCGCCTCGACCAAAGCCATGCCTTCGCCCCGCCAGTGGCCGGCCCCGACGACAACAATCTGGGTCGGAGGCTTGGATGTTTCAACCTCCAGCCCTGTAGGATCGTTGGGCGGAAACAGCGCGCCGCGCGAGATCGAGAGCGCTGCCAGCGCAAGCCCCAGCGGAAACTGGGTTTCCAACGTGTGGCCGAACATCGTTCCCGTCGCGCGCACCGCATAACCGGGATGCTGATTCAGGAAGGCCCGTTCCTCCGACGTGACAGGTTCGGCACCGGTCGCGCCAGTGAGAAGGTTGCCATCGTCGTCAAGTATGCCAAGCCTGGACCAAAGCCGCTCCAGCGCCTTCGTGACTTCGCCGGGTTGCTTGCGCTGCGCCCGATCGGAAACAACTTTAGTCAGCCGCGCATACGGTTTGGCGCCGCGCGCTTCGGCGTGCGCTCGGGACTCAATGACAAGGAAGGCACCGGCCGAGCCGAGCGCAAAACCGCCGTTCTTATCCCGCGCCCACACCGGAGCAAATTTGTCTTTGAGGTTGAAGTCGCCGAACTCGTAAAGAATCAGCAGGTCTGACCGTTCGCCATTGTGCGCAGCACCAATCAACGCGATGTCGCTCTGACCAGAGGCGATGCGTGCCAGCGCGATACGTGCCGCGTCGATGCTTGCAGCTTCTTCGCCCATGAAGGTGCGCGACGATCCCGATACGCCATGGACGATGGCGATATTGCCGGCGAGCAGGTTCGAGAGCTGAGCCAGAAAAAGCGTCGGCCGTAAATCGTTCATCAGCCGCTCGTTGAGAAAGGCCGGCGAAGAGTTGCCTTTTACGTAGCCGTTGAGAATGGCCAAATCGACGGGGACATCGCGCTCACCGCCGCCGGCGGCGATGATCATGTCCATCCGCCCGAGGATTTCCGGGTTGCCCTTGACGCCGGCCGAATCGAGCGCCAAGCCGGCGGCGTAGGTGCCGATGCGCTGCCAGGCCTCCATCTGACGCTGATCGCCCTTTTTCGGGATCTGCGCGTCAAGCTTGATGGGCGCCCACGGATGGACGATATAGGGCGCGAAGCGTTGTTCGTCGACATTGACGCGCCGTGCATTGAGCGCATCCCAATGCGCGTCGAGCCCTTCGCCAAGCGACGTGGCGATGCCAATGCCCGTGATCCAGACTTCCACCAGACCCGGGTTCGATGATTTCAGCTCAGTCATGGGGCATTGCGTGCTGCGGAAAGCCGATGCGCTCGGCCACCATGTCCATGTGTCCACGCAGGTCCGGATTGGGGAAAGGAATGTGGCGAAACGTCAGCGTCGCGTTGCATCTTGGCTTGCCGCCGACGCTGACCTTGGCTTCAGTGATGGCAAAACCCGAACCCTCGTGAACCACGCTGGCATCGACATTGAGCAGTTCGCCCGGCGTGACGAAGCTCCGCAGCTTGGCTTCCTTGACCATCGCGAGAAACGGCATGCGTTCGAACTTCATCAGTGCAATCAGTAGCCAGCCGGAGGTCTGCGCCATCGATTCGATCAGCAGTACGCCAGGTAGCAGCGGATAGCCGGGGAAGTGCCCCTCAAAAATGGTGTTGTGCTGGGGAACCTGCGCTTCGACCGCGATGGTTTTCTCGCCGATATTAAGGTCGGTGATGCGATCGATCAGGTGAAAATATTCAAGTTGCATGGTCGGGCGATGCTGCGCCCTTAGCGGCGACCAGTTCGTCGATGCGCTCGCTGAGGTTTTTCAGGACGAAATACTGCTCGGTCGTGGCCTTGCCATCGTTGACTTCCTGCGTCCATTTTTCCAGCGGCAGCTTGATGCCGAACGCCTTGTCGATTGCAAAGGCGATGTCGAGAAAGTCCAGGCTGTCGATCCCCAGATCGTCGATCGCGTGACTCTCGGGAGTTATCGTGTCCCGCGGAATATCGCAGGTTTCCGCGATAATGTCGGCGATCTTATCGAATGTAGAAGACATCATTAAGCCTTTGATATATTGAAGGTAATGTGAGATGGCGCGCGGGAAGGGGGGTAGGTACCCCGGAGCGCCCCGTCCCCCATACGGTGTCGAGTGCCCGTATATCGGAGCGCCGCGCCGAGTTCAATGGCGGCGGAAGACGCCGGTTTAGCCGGATTTCGGGTCAATCCTGAAAACGCTAGGTCCGCGGTGTCGAAATGTGCGCGCAATCCCGCCGGCCCATAAGCACACAATCCTGGGTATTGCGCAGATCGGCAATGCTCATGGCAAGCCAGATCCCGATGGCGGTCAGCGCCACGGTAAAGGCGAAGGCCGCCAAATTCGCCAACATGCGATGGCGAAAATCGTCGGGTTCCTCACGGCTGCGTTCATAGCGCGATAGATCGTCCGCTTCGTGCCGGACGTCGTTTTGCAATGCATCCCGGCGCGGCTCGCTCTGCTGGCCGGGGGCCCGGCCCAGGGTGCGCGGCCGGAACTTGAGCACGCGATGCTCATCTTCATTGATAACTGGTCGCTGGCTTTTCATGGCTGCCCGATCCGCGACGTTCGAGACCGTGTTGTACCACTTTCAGGCCGGGTCTCACGAACAAAGTCGTCATGGCACGAATGCGATAGGCGCTGGCGCTCGCCAAAAGCAAACAGGCCGTCTACCAGCCGGACCGGCGCGGCCGGGTCGAGCGCGGCTCGCTCGGAGGGCATCCGCGAGACGGCCAGCACCGTAACTATAATCGCCAGAGCGATATCCCCCGAGCGACGGCTTTATTTCGGCAGACGCCCCATCATATAAAATTCGTCGTTCGGGCGCATACCGGTGACGTTGGCCATCCGGTTGGACAGCGCAAAGAACGCCGAGATCGCGGCGATATCCCAGATGTCGTCGTTACTGAAACCGTGGCTGGCAATATCGCTGAAATCCTGCTCGGAGATTTTCTCGGCCGCGACACTCACCTTCATGGCGAAATCAAGCATTGCGGTCTGGCGAGGCGTGAGATCCGCTTTCCGGTAATTGATGGCGATCTGATCGGCGATTTGCGGGTTCTTGGCGCGGACACGCAGGATAGCGCCATGCGCGACGACGCAATAATGGCACTGGTTGGCGCTGGAAGTAGCGACCACGATCATCTCCCGTTCCGCCTTGGTCAGGCCGCCGTCCCTGTCCATCAGGGCATCATGATAGGCAAAGAATGCGCGAAATTCGTCGGGACGGTACGCCAGCGTGAGAAAGACATTGGGAACGAAGCCAGACTTTTCCTGCACCGCGAGAATGCGGCTGCGGATATCTTCCGGCAGCTTATCAAGGGCGGGGGTTGGGAAGCGCTTGGCTGGG